>CAMJYS010000010.1 GCA_946410005.1 uncultured Clostridia bacterium
CTTTTATATTGCGATTAGTTTTTGTATCAGCAATTCTTTTCTTGTAAGTTATATAATCGCTGTTTATGATTATTTTGCAAGAAAATTTTTGTGCGTATCGGTCTTGAATCGAATCAGATTTGATTAAAATCGGTAAAGAAAATTCTTCACCTGCTTTTATTTCATTTTTTACCAAATCGGTTTCGTAAGTTGCAGACTTTACCGATAAACTTATGCAAAACGGTATAATTGCCATAATCATAAAAGAAAATAATTTTTTTAATTTATCTGAATTCATGATGATTATTCCTTTCTTTAAATCTATGAAATATGATATAATTTTTTATAAGGAGGAGATATTATAGAAAACGTTAAAATTTTTTTGGAATCTAACAAATCGTGTTTTTTTAATTGGATAAGACAATTTTCTTTGGGATTAACTGTTTTGATATTAGGCTGGTGGCTTGTAAACAAGCTTTGTAAAGCAATGGTGATTATTTTAAGAAAATCAGTTTCAGACGAGAGCACAATTTCATTTTTAAACTCGGTAACTAAATTTTCAGCAAGAACTGTATTAATATTGCTCTTTATATCAATAGGTCTTGATTTCAAAAGTGAAACTTTAATGTCAATATTTACGGCGATAGGCGCCTCAGTTGTCGCAATCGGTGTTTTATTCAAAGAAAGCATATCAAATATGACAAGCGGATTAATTTTAATTTTTACAAAACCGATTCATATCGGAGATTATATAGAAATTGACGGCATAAAAGGAATGGTTGTAAAAATCGAAATGCTTTTCACAACTCTTCAAACAAAAGAAACACATAAAACCGTTGTAATTCCAAATTCAAAATTGATATGTAATAACGTAACCATAGAAAGTGGATATAATTCAGAATGTAAGGAATTTACTTTTGAGTCGAAAAAATTCAGCAATAAGTACTCTGAATTTCATAAATTTTTGGAAAAAGAAATTATTTTGAATGATAAAATTTTGCAAATTCCTGCACCGATTATAGAAGTATCTAATCAAAAAGATATTTCTGTACGTATACATATAAAAGTTTGGATTCAAAATCAATATGCAAAGGAATTAGATGACAAATTCGTAAAAATTATAGATAAGCTTTCAAAAAAATATAGTATATATTTTGAAAGGTTGAGTTGAAACATTCATTCTATAATTATTTAACACTTATATTATAACATAAAATTAATTATTTTTCAACTGTTTAGGAGATAAAAAATGTCAAAAAATACTTTTGTAGAGGGAATATCTCTCGGAGGACTTACAGATAAGCAAGAAATAAAAATTTTAATATGTTTTTTGCTTGAAAAGCTGAACAGGTCGGTAAGGAAAAATGATATAATTTCCATATTACAAAACTATGGACTTGCAAACTATTTTGAGGCAAGTCAGGCGTTTTCTGATATGATTTTCAATAAAAACATTACATCAGACGACGAAAACAAAAACTACTATAAAACAACCGAAAGCGGAAAGATGATAGTGTCTGAGCTCAGCGGTTCTTTACCTGCTTCAATAAGAGAAAAAGCGATAAAATGTGCAAATGATTATTTCTTGCGTTTAAAGCGTGAACAGGAAAATAAAGTCATAATAAGAAAATCGCCATGGGGATATAATGTCGTATGTAAGGTTTCTGGTGGTGATTTCAATATGATGGAACTAAAACTTTACGCTCCGGATATGCATGCGGCGACGATAATAAAAGATAATTTTTATAAAGACCCGGCGAGAGTTTATAGTATCATAACGAAGCTTTTGTCTGAGAATAACAGCGAGTTTTAATAGAAAGTAGAAACTGTCAAGAAATCAAACTTGACAGTTTCTTAATTTAATGTATAATAAATTAATATTAATATTTGAAATTCTTGAGAGGTGGTTTGATTTTAATAGGTGAATAAAAAAGATATAAAATCAATGACACTTCAAGAAATCGAAAAAGATTTTGCGGATATGTCAGAGCGGAAGTTTCGTGCGAAACAAGTTTATCAGTGGCTCGTTAAATCGGTAAATAATTTTGATGATATGAAAAATATTCCTCAAGCTTTCCGTGATATTTTAAAAGAAAAATATTTCATTCCTCACTTGAAAATAAAGGAAAAAAGAATTTCGTCAGATGGTACGATAAAATATTTATTTGAGCTTTTTGATGGCGAATTGATTGAATCTGTATTGATGAAGTATAAGCATGGAAATTCAATGTGTCTTTCTACGCAAGCAGGTTGCAAAATGGGCTGTGTGTTTTGTGCAACGGGCAGAAACGGATTTAAGCGAAACTTGTTTGCATCGGAAATTTTAAATCAAATAGAAATTGCTCAAAAAGATACAGGTGTAAAAATTTCCAACATAGTTTTAATGGGAATGGGTGAACCTTTAGACAATTATGATAACGTAATCAAATTTTTGAAATTGGTTTCGTCAAAAGATAATTTAAATATCGGAATGCGTCATATTTCACTTTCAACTTGTGGGTTGGTGGATAAAATTTATAAATTATCTCAAGAGAAATTTCAGCTTACATTATCGGTTTCTTTGCATGCGCCTAATGACGAAATTAGGAATAAAATTATGAAAATAAATAATAAGTGGAATGTTTCAGATTTAATAACTGCGTGTAGAGAATATATAGCCAAAACCGGACGAAGGATTTCTTTTGAATATACAATGATTAAAAATTTAAATGATACACCAAAATGTGCTATAGAGCTTTCTAAAATTTTAAAAGGTATGCTTTGTCATGTAAATCTCATACCTCTAAATGATTGTAGTTTGAACGAACAATTTGGGAAAAGCTCAGCCAACAGAATGTATAAGTTTAAAGATATTTTAGAAAAAGAAGGAATAAACGTTACTATAAGGCGTACATTGGGGAAAGATATTGAAGCCGCATGCGGCCAATTAAAGGGTCGGTACGTCAAGAAGGAGGACGGTTTACGAAATGGAATGCGTAAGTAAAACAGATATTGGAATGGTTCGCAAGACCAACCAAGATGCAGTTAAATTTAATAAGGTTAATGATGAATTTGCTTGGTCTGTCGTATGCGACGGAATGGGAGGAGCAAACGGCGGAGACATAGCCAGTGCTATAGCGGTAAATGAAATCGAAAATTATATTAAATTAAATATTAAAGAAGATACAGATGAAAATAAGTTTGAAGAAATTATGCGTTCAGCTGTAAATAAGGCCAATTTTGAAATATTTGCAAAAGCTTCTAAAAACAAATCTCTGAGTAATATGGGAACTACGATTGTTCTATGCATTGTAAAAAAATCAAATTTGCACATTATCTATGCCGGCGATAGCAGAGTTTACTTGATAAAACCCACAAAAATATCCCAAATAAGCAAAGACCACTCAGTTGTACAAGAAATGGTTGATATGGGAGAAATAACTCAGCAAGATGCCAAAAATCATCCGCAAAAAAACATAATAACACGTGCGCTCGGTGTAACAAAAAATATAGAGCCTGATTATATAAAAATAAATATTTCCGAAAATGATATAATTTTATCTTGCACGGATGGGCTTACAAACAGTATAAGTGACGATTTAATTTTGGAAATTTGTACAAGCTGTGAACCATGTTTAGCTATAGAAAAACTAATTAAAGAAAGTAATTTAAAAGGTGGAAAAGATAATATAACGGCTTGCATTATAAAAGTTTAGATAAATATGTAATTTTTCTTTTGAGAATAGGAGAAATTTGAATATGGATAAATATACAGGAAAACGATTGGACGCAAGATATGAAATACAGGAATTAATCGGCGTAGGCGGAATGGCTATTGTGTATCGTGCTTACGACATTGTGGACAACAAAACGGTTGCCATAAAAATATTGAAAGATGAATTTTTGGGTAATAAAGAGTTTATAAGACGTTTTAAAAATGAATCAAAAGCTATTTCAGTTTTATCTCATCCAAATATAGTCAAGGTCTATGATGTAAGTTTTGGAACAAAAATCCAGTATATAGTTATGGAATACATTGATGGGATAACATTAAAAGAATTTATTTCGCAAAAAAAATCAGTAGATTGGAAAGACGCAATTTATTTTGTTATACAAATTTTATCAGCTCTAAACCATGCTCATTCAAAAGGCGTAATTCATAGAGATATAAAACCTCAAAATATAATGCTTTTAGAAGATGGAACAATAAAAGTTACCGATTTCGGAATAGCAAGATTTTCAAGAAACGAAACTCAAACTATGACCGACAGAGCTATCGGTTCCGTTCACTATATTTCGCCTGAGCAAGCCAAAGGCAGCGTAATAGACGAAAAAGCGGACATATATTCTGTTGGCGTCATGATGTATGAAATGCTAACTGGAAAATTGCCGTTTGAAGCAGACAATGCCGTCTCTGTTGCAATAATGCAAATGCAGGCAAAACCAAAATCCTTGAGAGAAATTAATCCCGATATTCCTATTGGCTTAGAACAAATAACACTTCATTCAATGGAAAAAAATCCGGTTAACAGATATCATTCCGCAGAAGATATGATGTCTGACCTTGAAAAAGTTCAAAATGACCCATCAACACACTTTGACTATAAATACTTTATAGATAACAGTCCTACCAAATATATGGATTCTGTAGGAAAATCCAAAAATTCAAATTACGGTGACGATTACAACTATAAAGATAATAATGAAGAAAAAGAAAAAACTCAGAAGCGTAAAGCCGGATTGATAGCCGGTGGAATAGCGGCAGCAGTAGGAATTTTTGCACTTATATTTATATTTTTTACTATGTTTAAATCATGCGGAAATAATTTAGCGAAAGACGTAGATGTTCCAAATTTTATAGGAATGAAACTCTCCGATGTTCAAAATAATCCGGAATATAAATTTGTCTGGAAAGTCGAATCAGTTTACGATTCTACTAAATCCGAAGGAATAATAATTGATCAAGACCCCTCCCCGAATTCCAAAAAAGTTAAAGAAGGCTCAACAATAACGCTAAAAGTAAACAGTTCCGGTGTTTTAGTGACTGTGCCTCCTCTTAATGGTTTAACGGAGGATGTTGCAAAGTCAAAACTTGCAAATGTAGGATTGAAAAGTGAAGTATTAATGATAGTAAATGACAGTGTAGATGCCGGAATAGTGTGTGACAGCGACCCAAAAGAAGGAAGTAGAGTTACCTCCGAATCAACAGTTAAATTATACATCAGTAAAGGAAAATCAGATGAAACAGTGGTTATTCCGGATGTTTTAAACAAAACACTTTCGACGGCAAAAAATGAAATTACATCTGCAGGACTTAAAGTTTCGGAAAATATCATCTATGAAGAAAGCGACAAAGCAAAAGACATCGTAATTTCAATGGACCCACTTCCCGGAGTTAACGTCGGAAAAAATTCAACCGTAAAACTTACCGTAAGTTCCGGAGTAAAACGTGAAAAAAGCTTTGAAATATCGGTAGATTTACCCGCCGACGTTGACAAAGAAGTCACACTTTCGGTCTATATCGATGGTGTGTTGGACAGTACTAAAAAAGTCGTACCTTCGTATAACGGAGTTTATTCGCTATATATAAAAGGTACGAGTGGTAAAAAGACTGTCAATGTCAATATAGATGGTGCACAATATAGAGTTTACCAAGTAGATTTTGATGCTTCTTCGAATAACGTAAAGAAGACGAGATCTTATAATTATCAAGATAGTTCCAAAAATTCGTCAGACGACGAAAATGAAGAATATAAAAATTAATTAATAAAAAAATTAGTGTGATTAGAGGTGTATGTCGCTTTGGAAAAAATAGTTATATCCGGAGTGCGAAAATTAAAAGGTAAAGTATCTATCAGCGGAGCTAAAAATGCGGCAGTAGCGATTTTACCTGCGGCGGCTCTTTCTGACGGAATTTGTAAAATAGAAAATGTTCCGCATATCAGAGATATAGTTTTGATGTGCAAAATTTTAGAAGATATGGGGGCAATTGTAAAATTTATTGACAATAACACAATAGAAATTGACCCAAGAAATATGAAATCTTCTTCCGCACCTTGTGACCTTATGCGTAACATGCGGGCATCATGTTACTTACTTGGAGTATTACTTGCTAAATTTTCCGAAGCAAATGTTTATTTACCGGGAGGTTGCAATTTTGGTTTAAGGCCAATCGACCAGCATCTTAAAGGATTTAATGCACTAGGAGCAGATTACAAACTGGAAAACGGAATGGTGAAAGTAAAGTGCGAAAAGCTGGTCGGAACGCATATTTATCTTGATGTTGTTTCGGTCGGAGCAACAGTTAATATTATGCTTGCAGCCGTAAAAGCTGAAGGATTAACCGTAATAGAAAACGCCGCAAAAGAACCTCACATAGTCGACCTTGCAAACTTTCTAAATTGTATGGGTGCTGATATTTTCGGAGCAGGAACAGATGTAATAAAAATAAGGGGAGTAAAAAAGCTTAAAGGTGTAAACTACTCTATAATTCCGGACCAAATTGAGGCGGGAACATATATGGTTATGGCGGCCGCAACAGGCGGAGATGTAACAATAGACAACGTAATTCCAAAGCATTTGGAATCAATCACGGCAAAATTGCAAGAAATCGGTGTAAATGTAGAAGAATACAGCGAATCGGTCAGAGTGTATTGTGATAAACCTTTGAAAAAATGTAATGTTAAAACAATGCCACATCCAGGTTTTCCGACAGATATGCAACCGCAAATAACCGCACTTTTAACAAAAGCCGAAGGAACAAGCAGAATTAACGAAGCGGTTTGGGATAATAGATTTAAATATGTAGAAGAACTGCAAAGAATGGGCGCAAATATTTCGGTAGACGGAAGAGTTGCAAGCGTAGAAGGCGTTAAAGAGCTTAATGGTGCTATAGTTAAAGCTACGGATTTACGAGCAGGAGCGGCATTAATCATAGCCGGATTATCAGCCAACGGTACCACAACTATTGAAGAAATAAATCATATTGAACGTGGTTATGAAAATATAGTACAAAAGCTTTTAAACTTGGGTGCAGATATAAAAAAAATTTCTGAATAAATTTGGAGAAATAATCGATGTTAAAACTTTACCCACTTTTCAGTGGTAGCAGTGGCAATTCTACATATATCGAATTTGAAAATAAAAAAGGAATTTTAGTTGATATCGGTAAAAGTGCAAAAAAAACACATGATGCGTTAAGAGCGAGGAATATAAGCGTAAATAATGTAGAAGCTATTTTTATAACGCACGAGCATACGGATCATATTTCCGGATTAAAGGTTTTTATTTCAAAATATAATCCGGATGTTAAAATTTTCGGCTCAGCGGGAACGATAGGGTCAATGAGAAAATCAGGGTATTTGACCGATAAAAATAATGTTTTTGAGATAAAAAATAATCAAGTTGATTTAGAATTTGTGCAGATGAAATCGTTTTCAATATCGCACGATTGTGCAGAGGGATTAGGATATACTTTTACTTCCAAAAGCGGATTAAAAGCAGCAATATGTACAGATTTAGGATATATATCAAAAGATGTACAAAGCAATTTAAAAGGCAGCAACGTAGTTGTGATGGAGTCTAACCACGATGTTATGATGCTTCAAAATGGTAAGTATCCATATTTTTTAAAAAGAAGAATACTGTCCGATAATGGACATTTGTCTAATGATACTTGCGGAAAATTTTTACCGTTTTTGGTTAAAAATGGTACGAAAAATATAATTTTATCGCATTTAAGTGAGCATAATAATATACCTGATTTGGCGCTTCAAACGTCGAAATATTACTTGGAACAAGAAGGAATGACGATCGAAAAAGATTTTCACCTTTCCGCTTCATCAAAAGAGGTACCGCCAGAAAAATTTTATAGTATAGAAATCACCACTTGATAATTGAGTTTATCAAGTGGTATACTATTTATCTGTGATATAATGATACAAAATGAGTAATTGTAAATTGGTCGGGAGGGTTTTTAATGGTAGAATTAAATGAAGGAAAAATCAGTGAAAAAATCGAAGAAGCAGAAGGAAGTATCACTTGGTTGAAAAATAATTGGAAAAGATATATGGTGTCAAAAAATGATATTCACACTAAGGATATGATAATTTTAAAAAGATCAGATAGAAAAATGAAATTAGCAAATTTGGTTAATAATTACCTAGAAAAAATTTGTGATGAAACAAAATTAGAATTGGATATAATATTATATATGCTTAAATATTGTGTGGATGATTATAAAAGTCATCGTAAAAATGATGATAGCGACACCGAAAACGATATAGAAGTAAATTTGCCTAATCTAATTATTGAAACTTTCAATAAATTATGGAAAAATCTTAATAAAAGTAATGAAATATCAGCTATAAAATCTAATTTAGGTATGATTCGGGAATTAGCTGTGTCAGGTAAACTAAAAGAAAAAGAGATTTTTAGAGACTTTAATCCCAAAGAATCTGAGCAAAGATATATAAAATTACAATCAGAACTCAAAAAAATAAGGAAACATGTTAAAACATTGGCGAACCTTAGAGGGCGTAAAAAGAAATGATATTATATTATATAATAAAACACCACTTGATAGTTAAATTTATCAAGTGGTGATTTTTTTGTATTTTTTACTTATCAAGTTTTTTCATTGTCGGGAAAATTATTACGTCACGGATAGAAGCGCTGTCTGTTAATAGCATTACAAGTCTATCTATTCCCATTCCTAGCCCTCCCGTTGGAGGCATGCCATATTCCAGAGATGTGACGAAATCTTCGTCTATCATATTCGCTTCATCGTCTCCGGCGTCACGTAATTTCATTTGATGCTCAAAACGTTCACGTTGATCTATAGGGTCGTTTAACTCTGTATAAGCGTTTGCGATTTCTCTGCGGGTTATGAAAAGCTCGAACCTCTCTACTAAATATGGTTTGTCAAATTTGCGTTTTGTTAGCGGCGAAACTTCAACAGGATAGTCGCATATAAATGTCGGCTGTACTAAGTTTTCTTCAACCTTTTCTTCGAAAACTTTGTTTAAAATATCTCCCCATGTGTCAGTTTCTTTTAAATCTATACCTAAATCTTTTGCAATGGAAATTGCTTTTTCGGTATCGCAAGCAAATTCCGAAAAATCTATGCCTGCATATTTTTTAACAGCATCTATCATAGTTATACGTTCAAAAGGTTTAGATAAATCTATTTCTTCGCCTTGATAGACAATTTTATCTGTGTTTTGGCAAGCTTTAGAAGCATTTCTAATAAGATTTTCCGCTATATCCATCATTCTTCTGTAATCCGAGTATGCTTCGTATAGTTCTATACTTGTAAATTCAGGATTATGTTTTGTCGACATACCTTCATTTCTAAAAAGACGTCCCATTTCATAAACTTTATCCATTCCGCCGACAATAAGTCTTTTTAAGTAAAGTTCAGGAGCTATGCGAAGATATAAATCCATATCTAACGTATTGTGGTGTGTTATAAAAGGTTTAGCTGTTGCTCCTCCCGGGATAACGTTTAATATAGGTGTTTCTACTTCTGTAAATCCTATATCATCTAGGTATTCTCTAATTGATTTTATAATTTTACTTCTTTTTATAAAAGTATTTTTAGTTTCGGGCGAAGATATCAAATCTAAATATCTTTGACGATATCTAGTATCAATATCTTTTAATCCATGAAATTTTTCGGGAAGTGGTAAAAATGATTTCGAAAGTAATGTTATGTTGTTAGTGTGAACAGAGATTTCACCACGACGAGTTTTAAATACAAAACCTTCAATACCTACTATATCTCCAATATCCCAATAAGACATATCTTCATATTTTTCTTCGCCAATATCATCTATTTTTAGATAAACCTGAATCTTTCCTGTGGAATCAAGTATATCCATAAAAGAAGCTTTACCCATTTTACGCCAGCTGGTTATTCTTCCGGCAATAGAAACCGTTTTACCTTCTAAGTTTTCGAAATCATCTTTTATTTTTTGAGCAAAATGGCTTTGATTGAATTTTGTAATATCGAATGGATTTTTACCGGAATTTTTTAAAGAAAAGAACTTTTCTCTACGTATCTTCATCATTTCACTTTCCGGTATAACGTTTTCTTCTAAAGAATTATTTTCAATTTGCCTGTTCTTCATTAATCTCTTCCTTTACTTGTATATTTCTAGTAATTCATATTTGCATATTCCACCGGGAGTTTCTACTTTTACGATTTGTCCTTCTTTGCAACCGATTAAAGCAGCCCCGACAGGAGATTCGTCTGAAATTCTTCCTTCTCTTGGGTCGGCTTCGCTAGAACCGACTATTTTATAGTCTAAAATTTCGTCAAAAGCGATGTCTTTAACTTTAATTTTAGAACCTACATGAACAGTGTCTGTTCCGAGTTCGTGTTCGTCTATTACGGAAACGTTTTTGAGCATCGTTTCGATTTCAACAATACGAGCTTCCATTATCGCTTGTTCATTTTTTGCCTCGTCGTATTCACTATTTTCGGAAAGATCGCCGAAAGATAGTGCTACTTTAATTTTCTCAGCAACCTCTTTTCTTTTGACAGTTTTCAAATTATCTAATTCTGCTTCTAATTTTTTTAAACCTTCTTCGGTTAAGATTACTTTTTTACCCAATATAATCACTCCATATATTTAAATATTACCAAACAATACATATATGTACTGCTTAATATTTCTAACTAAAGCTTACATATAATTGTATTTCATTTTGATATTAACTGTCAATGAACTTAGTTAATTTATTTCTTTTAACAAATTAAAGATCTATCTAAAAATTGCAAATTCTGTTTCTTATATAAACAGTTGACTTTTTTAAAAATTTGTGTTATAATTATATTTATAAAACAATTTAAAGGAGAATTTGTGAATGAAAAAAATAAAACATTTTTTATCTATTACGTTGTTTTCTATTCTTACTTTAATTTTTATAAAAAATGCAAATGCAGATGTAATTGTTATCACAGTGAAAAGGCCTAATCATATTGGTCATACTTCAATAATATCACAAGATAAAAACGGCAAATGGTTTTATTTTTACTGGGGAAATGAAGTGGCTTATGCCGCGGAAGTTCCCGACGAATATATGAAAAATATCGATACACTCAATAAATGGTTCTTTATAAACAGAAAATCATTTGAAAAAAGCAGCAGATTTTATGCATACGGAACATACATAAAGGGAGACTTTACCAAAAGCACGGAATACTACAACGATGTCGTAAAAAATTATAAAACATGGAAATATAATTTTCTTTTTAATAATTGCACAAATGTTTCTAACAAAGCACTTGAAAAAGGGATTTTATTAAATGGTAAGCCTTTCAAGAGTCAAATGAAATACAATTTGAAAGAATATACACCTTTTTGGAGTATTTTCCCCCATAACTATCGTAAAATCATTGAAAGAAATTTCATAGGCACAGAACACCATGCTTTTCCTGATTGGGGAAAAGTAACAGACAAAAAAATATTGTCGTTAATTGATGGTACATACAAATCTTCAAAAAAGTAGTTTATAAATATTCAACGTAATCTGAACAAGTTTCGCTTATATTGAACTCAATATGAGCGAATTCTTTTTGCAGAATTTCATAAAGCGGTTTTATTACAACATTTTCGGTCTTAAAATGCCCTGCGTCGACAATCATTAAACCTATTTCGTTTGCTTTTAAAATTTGACTATGCTTTATTTCTCCCGTTACAAACGCATCTGCTCCTAAATTTTTAGCGAGTTCTACAAACTCTCCGCCTGTTCCGGAGCATACTGCCACTTTATTAATTTTACAATCAGTTTTAAAAGTATATCGTACGCCATTACAATCAAGTTTTTCCTTAACTGTTTCAGCAAACTCTTTGCAATTTAAACTGCTAGATAAATCGCCTATTAATCCTAATGAACAGCCGTTTTCTATTGCTAATGATGATAAATTTTCCAAACCGATTTTTTTCGCCAAATGAAAATTCACGCCTTCTTTAGCTAAGTCTAAATTAGTATGTGCACATATTGCACTTATTCCGAATTTGCACAGTAAAGAAATCGGAGTATTGAATTCTAAATTTTTTATTCCTTTAAATATAACAGGATGGTGGCTTATTATAAGTTCAGCGCCTGTTTTTTGTGCTTCTTCGACTACTTCCGATGTGATGTCTAGAGCTAACAAAACTTTTTCTACGGATTTATTTTTATCTCCGACTAAAATGCCACAGTTGTCGAAATCCATAGCGGATTCAAACGGAGCCATTTTGTCTAAAAAATCATATATACTTTGAACAGTTGCCAAATTAACCACATCCTAAATAAATTTTTCCAGAAAAGAAATTATATCGCAGTAATATTTTTCTTGAATTTTATTTTGTTTAGAAATAGCACCCTTTTGGTGATTTTTGAGGTCTTTTATTTTCTTTCGTAAATAAGCTTTTGTCTCAAAATTTATTTCTGAATTTTTGTTATCTAAAAGTGCGCCAATATATTCTTGTTCCGGAGTAAATGATATTTTTTCTCCAATAAATTTAACTAACATAACGGTATAAACTTTTTCGGAGCAAATTACAGCTTCTTCTTTTTCAATCTTATAGCCATTTTCGTATAAAAATTTTCGTAATCTGTTTTCATATTTCATAGGTTGAAGTATAAATTTTTTCGAAGTTTTATCTTTCCACGAGCAATTTTTTAGAATGTTAACAATCATATTTCCGCCCATTCCGGCAATAATTATTTCGTCAACTTCATTTTCATTTATATTTTCTAAACCATCAGAAATACGAGTCGATATAATGCCACTCAGATTGTAGCTAGAAATATTTTTCTGGGCAATTTTAAGCGGACCCTCTCTCAAATCGCAAGCAAGAGCAAAAGATATATATTTATTTAACGCAAGATAAATCGGCAAATATGCGTGGTCAGTACCTATGTCAGCTATTTTCGAATTTTTAGTCACCATATCTGCACATTTTTGCAATCTATTGCTAAGTTTAAAATTTTCAATCATTTTTCATCACATATCAATTATATATTTTATTGAAAAAAATAGATAGAAATAATTGAAAATATTTTTTGAATAATATATAATAGTCTTCATGGACGCATAGCTCAGCCGGTTAGAGCGTTCGCCTCACACGCGAGAGGTCAAGGGTTCGAGTCCCTTTGTGTCCACCACAACTGAACATGTTTATCGATACATGCAAAAACGCCTAATTTTAGGCGTTTTTTAGTGTCCGGAAAAATTTTTGTATGAAAGTTGTAGTACTTTTGGGGATTTTTAAAAATTCGAAAATGCGACCGGTC
>CAMJYS010000011.1 GCA_946410005.1 uncultured Clostridia bacterium
TTCCCACGAAAAATCTTTTGTGCGTCCTACTAAAAAACTTCCGTCTCTTTGAGTAAGCCCAGAAAACAAAACGGGTTTATCGTCTTTTCCATTATCTTGAACACCTATAACCGACGAAGAACCGACAAGAGCTATATCGGACTGTTTAGATAAAAGCGATGTCATAGTTTTGTCCGAACCTTCTGCGCTGATTAACTCAACTTTTAAATTTTCTTCGTCAAAATATCCGTTTTTCAGCGCTACATATTGCGGCGCATAAAAAACAGAACGAGTAACTTCGTTTAGTGTAATTTTTCTTATACCTGTTTTGTCATTCTTGGAACAACCCGATAAAAATACCGCTAACAACGGCAAAATATATATGATTTTAGTTTTTATAAATCTAAAAATAGTTTTCAAAATATCACCTTATAAAAATCTATTTCTACTTCATTTTATTAACTTCTGAGCTAAACTGTTAATCTAAAAATTCTCTATGATTAATGAATATATTTGGTCTTACAGGACAAAATAAAATTGTAATTTAAAAAATCGAGCTATATACGATAAAACATCTATAACTATAAATCGATTTTTTGATTATTTTTCACAAAACGCTTGACATTAAAAACAGCATTGATGTATAATTTAGATGCAAAACTAAATTTAAGGAGGAATTTATTATGGAAATTACACAAGAAGAATTGGAGAAGATTTCTGGAGGGAAAGCAGAAGTTCAAAAAACCGAAGACGGAAAATATGCCATATCAATACTGACCTTAAACGACAAAGAAGATGCTGAAAAAATCGCAGAAAAGTTAAACAAACTTCATAAGCCACATCACGGCAAAGGAAATGGTTTTGGATTACACCATCATCCACATCATCCGAATGATAAAAAAGACGAAATTGACCCGGGGTTTAATCATCCGATAGGTTAAATAAAAAACAATAAACAAAGGAGAAATGATTCATGAAATTCAATCCAATGAAATTAGATAACGATGATTTAGAAAAAGTTACGGGTGGTTTAGAAGAACACGAACATGAAAACATGTTTCCTAACATTCCCGAAGAAATAAATCATCCAAAAAATAACGAAGTTCATGAACATCATGATCTCCGTCTGGACAGGGAATAGCAAATAATTTAATTTTTAAAAAATTATCGCTCTTACGCAATCTGACGTAGGTGCGATAATTTCATTTTCCTTTTATTTTTTTCATTGCACTTTTTTCTAATCTCGATACCTGAGCTTGACTTATTCCCATCTCAACGGCAACTTCCGTTTGCGTCTTGCCCTTTAAAAATCTCCATTTTAAAATATTACGCTCCTTATCATTTAAAGTTTTTATGACTTGCTTTATAAATAATTCCTCTATCCAATTAAGCTCGCTGTCATTATTCCCTACTTGATCCATCACATAAACCGTATCATTATTGTCCGAAAACGCAGGCTCATTTAGTGAGATTGGCTCAACAACCGCCTCTAAAGCCAAAACTACGGATTCTTTGTTAACCCCCATCTCTGTTGCGATTTCTTCTATTGTAGGCTCTCTGTTTTTGTCATTCAGCAACTTTTCTTTCATTTGCATGGCTTTATACGCCATATCCCGCAAAGACCTACTCACTCTAATGGAATTATTATCTCTTAAATGTCGCCGAACTTCACCTATTATCATAGGAACAGCATATGTCGAAAATTTTACGTTTTGCGATATATCAAAATTATCAATAGACTTTATAAGACCTATACAACCAACCTGAAAAAGGTCATCAAATGTCTCTCCTCGTCCCGCAAATTTCTGTATAACACTCAAAACAAGTCGCAAATTTCCGTTTATCAAATTCTCTCTTGCTTGTTTATCTCCGCTTTTAGAAAGTTTTAAAAGTCGGATTTTTTCTTTTTCCGGCAAAGTTTTCAGAGTAGATGTGTTTATTCCGCAAATTTTTACTTTTTCATAGTTCACTTTATTTACACCACCAATAATTTCCATATATGAGTTATTGTTGGCGATAAATTTAAATTTAATTCACTCATTTAAATTAAATATTTTTAAAAATCCTTTTTTACATAAACGTTGCATACAATTACTATATAAAGCTTAAAATAAAAATTTTTAAACGGAGGTGGCGACCGAATTGTTCTGTCGCAAATTTAAAAATTTCAGCTATATAAAAGCACTTAAAATTTTTCTATCATTTATTCCGATATTCATCACATTTTGCAAAATAATTGTTCGTTCGGAAGAATTAAAAGAACCATACGTTTCAGCAAAGTCAGCAATTTTAATTTGTGCGGATTCCGGAAGTGTAATTTTTAAAAAAAATGAAAACATGCCTTTGCCTATGGCGAGCACCACGAAAATAATGACGGCTGTCTTGGCACTTGAATACATCGACGCTTGCTCAGACAAAGAAGTCGAAATAACAGACGAAATGGTAAGAGTTGAAGGGACTTCCATGGGGCTTGCACCGGGAGATATTGTAAACATAAAATCATTGATACAAGGAATGATGTTGTGTTCGGGAAATGATTCAGCAAACGCAATTTCTATAGCTGTATCAGGGAACACCGATAAATTCATATCATTAATGAACGACAAAGCAAAATCAATAGGGATGAAAAACACAAAATTTTCAACACCTTCAGGATTAGATAAAGACAATCATCATTCAACCGCCGAAGATATGGCGGTTTTGGGCGCTTATGCAATGGAAAACCCTGAATTTTCAAATATAGTTTCAAAAAAATCCGCAGGAATCAAATTTATAAATCCGTCTAAAACTGTAAAATTAAAAAATCACAATAAGCTACTGAGCCTTTACGAAGGCTGTATAGGAATCAAAACGGGATTTACAAAACAAGCCGGAAGATGCTTGGTTTCTTGTGCGAAAAAAAACAATATTAAACTGATATGTGTGACTTTAAATGCGCCAAATGATTGGGATGACCATACGAATTTATATAATTACGGTTTCGAGAATTCCACTTCTAAAACTTTTGACGACAGTAATTTTAAAACACAAATACCAATTGAAAACCAAAACGATAAATTCGCAGAAGCTTATTGCAATTCAAATTTTACGAAATGTTTTAAAAAAGGCGATGAAAATAAAGTAATTCGAAAAGTCGAAATCCAAAAATATTGCAAAGTCCCGTTACAAAAAGGACAAATTTTAGGGAAAGTGATATACTCTTTAGATGGCAAAATCATCGGCGAAAATAATATAATTTCCGCTACTGAATTAAAAAACGAAAAGCCACATAAAAAAGGATTTTTTAAATCTTTAAGAGATTTTTTCTGTAAAATATTCAAAAAACAAAATGCGTGAAAAGGAATAAAATTATGAATAAAAAAGAATCAGTTGTACTTCAAAAATATTTCTCAATGTGCTCTGTCATGTCACGAAGAAAGTCTGAAGAGTTTATATTGCAAGGCAGAGTGAAAATAAACGGAAAAATTGCTAAATTGGGCGACAGAGTTAATCCGTCGAAAGATAAAGTAACACTGGACGGAAAAGAAATAATTTTAAGTCCCGAAGAAAAATACCATATAATGTTAAACAAACCTCGTGGTTTTGTTACGACTATGAGCGATGAACACGGAAGAAAATGCGTTGCGGATTTAGTAAAAGACATTCCCGCAAGAATTTATCCCGTCGGGAGATTAGATAAAGACTCCGAAGGACTTTTGTTAATGACGAATGACGGCGATTTTGCAAATATGGTTATTCACCCGTCAAAAAATATCAGAAAAACATATCTAACAACCGTGCGACCGAATATAACCGACGACCAATTAACAAAATTATGCACCGGCGTTGAAATTGACGGATTTAAAACCCGACCGGCACTCATAAACGTTTTATATCAAACCGATGATAAAGCTTGTTTGGAAATTTCTATCAAAGAAGGACGCAACCGTCAAATCAGGAAAATGTGCGAACAAGTAGGTTTAAAAGTTATAAGACTAAAACGAATATCAATCGGAACATTAAAGCTCGGCGCATTAAAGCCGGGAAAATGGCGCAATCTTTCCGAGCTCGAATTGAAATCATTTGTATAATTTTTGTGATAATTTCACAAAACAAAAGGACCATCGCTTGTCTTTTGCCTAAATACGCTGAATTTGCATAAATTTGGTTGACTTTGTGCTATTTCGAATATAAAATATATAATGTTTGGCGTTAGATAAAATCAAAATGCCGATTTTGGATTATATCATATTCGATTGAAGTGTAAAACTTGAACCGATTTTGCAAAATTGTTTGTGCATTTGGCTCAAACAATCATTAATCTGTTAATATATTTTTGTTCATTTATACAAACTTTAAATTTTAGCAAAAAAAGTATTGCATTTTTCAAAAGTATGTGATATAATTAAATCATGAGTTGAGCTTAATGAACCGTTGAGAACTCAATCATAAATTTTAAACATTAAAGGAGATTTTTAATCATGACAACTTTAGGACAAGTAAAAACTTACGTACAAAATCATTTAGTAGCGGTGGTAGCTACATCAGTAGTAGCACTGGTTGCTATTCCAACTATTGCAACAACAATATATCAAACGAGAAAAAACGAACATCAAACAGGTTCCTGGAGCAAATTAAATTTAAACAATTACGAAGTAATCCAAAATTTATTCGGATCCAAAGAAGAAAAAACCAGCGGTGAAGAATCCGAAGACGAGAGCGAAAACGAAATGCACGAAGAAGAACAAGTTAAAGTAAAAATTAAAGGCAACGAAAACCAAATGCAACAACCACTAGTAGATGAAGCAAAAGACCAACATTAAGCTTAATGAAATTAAAAAATCACGCAGACACGGTTCTCTGTGTGGTTTTTCTTTTGCGAAAAAATTTTTGAAAATAAAATAGCAAAATATTCTATTTTATTGTTGACTTATTAAAAAAAACATGGTAGAATTATATTACCTCTTGTGTGAGTCCGTTCTTACGCTCTTCAGAGGGAGGCTAAAATATTCCGAAAATACCGGGAGGTGCCGTAAAATGAGAGTAAAAGTTACACTAGCATGCACGGAATGCAAGCAACGCAACTATGACACTACAAAAAACAAAAAGAACAATCCTGACAGAATTGAAATGAAAAAGCATTGTCGTTTTTGTAGAAAGCATACTCTGCACAAAGAAACTAAATAGTCAGGAGGCAAAACAATGGGAAATAAAAAAAATAATACAGATAAACCGAGTGTATTTTCTAAAATCAAGAAGTTTTTTTTAGATTATAAAGTAGAATTTAAAAAAATTGTTTGGCCGACTCAGAAAACCGTTTTTAAAAATACCGGCGTAGTGTTAACCATGATTTTTATTATGGGAATTTTTGTAGCAGCGCTCGATGTTGGATTTAGAGGACTTTTGGGTCTTGTTATGTCTGTTTCGAGCAATATTAACTGAGGGAGCGATTATATAGATGTCAGAAGAAGCAAAATGGTATGTTGTACATACTTATTCCGGATATGAAAATAAAGTCGCTTCAAACTTAGAAAAAGCTATCGAAAATAAATCTTTGGGCAATATGATTCAAGAGGTAAAAATTCCGACAGAAATAGTCACTGAGATAAAAGATGGGAAAGAAAAAAGTACAGAACGTAAAATATTTCCCGGATATGTTCTTGTAAAGATGGTATTGAATGATAAATCTTGGTACATTGTGCGAAATACTCGTGGTTGCACAGGTTTTGTCGGACAATCAACCAAACCTCTTCCCCTTTCGCCGGAAGAAGTTAAAAAACTAGGCGTAGAAACTGAAAATGTTGAACTGGCGTATAATGTCGGTGACGTTGTAAGCATTATAGACGGACCTCTCGCCAATATGACGGGAACCGTTACAAGTATAAACAAAAAAACAAAAAAAGCTTATGTTAATGTTTCTATGTTCGGCCGGGAAACTCCGGCAGAACTTGAGCTTATACAACTAAAACCGGTTATGTAGAAAATATTTTATCATATAACAGCAATGTTTTAAGTGGGAGAAATAAAATATTGATTATTTCGAAATTTACCACAAAATTTGGAGGTGCGAACATTGGCTGAAAAAAAAGTCAACGCAATTGTTAAATTACAAATTCCCGCAGGTAAGGCTACGCCTGCACCACCTGTCGGCTCTGCATTGGGACCGCATGGTATCAATATTATGAATTTCACAAAAGAATTTAATGACCGTACAAAAGATCAAATGGGAATGATTATCCCTGTAGTTATCACTATTTATGCGGATCGTTCATTTACTTTTGTAACAAAAACCCCACCGGCTCCGGTTCTCATAAAAAAAGCTTGTGGTTTAGAGTCCGGTTCAGGTGTTCCAAATAAAACAAAAGTTGGAAAAATCACCAAAAAACAAATTGAAGAAATTGCAACAATTAAGACACCCGATTTAAACGCAGCTTGTTTAGACACAGCAATGAGCATGATAGCAGGTACTGCCAGAAGCATGGGTATAGAGGTTGTTGACTAATACCCCGAGCGTGGGAGGAAAAAATCCGATTTTACCACTAATTCAGGAGGAAAACAGAAAAATGAAACATGGAAAAAAATATAATGAAAGTGCAAAATCTTTCGAACAAAAAAATTTTTATGATGCAAAAGAAGCGATTGATATTTGTGTAAAAACCGCTAAAGCTTCTTTTGACGAAACAGTCGAGCTTCATGTACGTTTAGGAGTTGACTCACGTCACGCCGATCAACAGGTTCGTGGTGCTCTTGTTCTTCCAAACGGAACAGGAAAAAAAGTGAAAATTTTAGCTATCTGTAAGGGCGAAAATGAAAAATTGGCACAAGAAGCCGGTGCAGATTATGTCGGAGCTGAAGAAATGGCTCAAAAAATACAGAGCGAAAACTGGATGGATTTCGACGTATTAATCACAACACCTGATATGATGGGTGTTGTCGGTAGACTCGGTAAGATTTTGGGACCAAGAGGTTTAATGCCAAATCCAAAAGCCGGTACTGTTACAACAAATATCGCTAAGGCCATTCAAGAAGCTAAGGCCGGTAAGATTGAATATCGTTTGGACAAAACCAACATTATTCACTGCCCAATCGGGAAGGCTTCTTTCGGTGCGGAAAAACTTTACGAAAACTTTGAAGCACTCATGGGAGCAATTATAAAAGCAAAACCTGAAGCAAGCAAAGGCCAATACATCAGGTCATGTGTGGTTTCATCTACAATGGGTCCGGGAGTTAAAATAAATTCCGGAAAACTTGAAAGTATGTAATTGTTGACAAATCTATTTTTGTATGATATATTCATAAATAGTAATGCGATTTTCCGAAGACAGTAGGTGCGTTTATGCTTAATTTCCTACTTAGGAAAATGCTGATTCGGAAATGTTTTCAGCTTTTTCTTGTTCTTTTGGAACTTCGAAAAGCTGATTTTTTGTTTGTGTACTTTAAATTTGGAGGTGAATCAACATTGCCTAGTACTAAAATTTTGGAGCAAAAGAAAGCAATTGTCAGCGACATCGCCGAAAAACTGAAAAATTCATGTGCCGGTGTTGTCGTAAGTTATCAGGGAATAAACGTAGTTGATGATACAAAGCTCAGAAAAGATTTGCGTGATTGCGGAGTTAAATACATGGTGGCGAAAAATACGCTTTTAAGAAGAGCCGTTGCTGATACAAATATAGCAGACTTGAGCTCATCTTTCGAAGGCTCAACAGCTATCGCAATAAGCGAAAACGATTATGTTGCGGCATCAAAAATTCTCTGCGATTTCGCTAAAGACCATGAATTTTTCAAAATTAAATCCGGATTTATTGACGACAAAGTCATAAGTTCAGAAGAAGTTTCAAATCTTGCAAAACTCCCATCCAGAGAGATTCTTGTGGCTCAGGCGTTGGGAGGACTCAATGCTCCTATTACAGGATTTGCTACTGTCCTTAACGGCATACTTAAAGGATTAGTAGTAGCATTGAATGCAATTGCTGAAAAGCAAAGCGCATAATAAAATTTTAAATTTTTTAATAATTTTTGGAGGTAAATAATAATGTCAGAAAAAGTAACAAAATTAATCGAAGATGTAAAATCATTAACAGTTCTCGAACTCAGCGAACTCGTAAAAGCTCTTGAAGAAGAATTCGGAGTATCAGCAGCAGCTCCTGTAGCAGTTGCAGCAGCTCCTGTTGCAGGTGGCGCAGCAGCAGCTGAAGAAAAAACAGAATTTGATGTAGTATTAAAAGCAGCAGGCGACAACAAAATCAAAGTTGTTAAAGCGGTAAAAGACATCACAGGACTTGGATTAAAAGAAGCAAAAGCAATCGTAGACGAAGCTCCTAAAACAGTAAAAGAAAAAGTTTCTAAAGAAGCAGCTGAAGACATCAAAAAACAACTCGAAGAACTCGGTGCACAAGTAGAAATAAAATAATTCTACGTTAAATACCACCTCTCGGAAAAATTCCGAGAGGTTTTTGTTTCTAAAAATAGTATATTAGTTAAAATTTTTTTCAAATTAGCTATTTTAAAATCATATAATTTTTTCTTATTATTAATAAATATTTATTTACTAAAAATATTGAAATTGATTATCTATTATTAATTTTAATATCAAAATTTTAATATCCTAATTTCTTCAATTTCGGATGAATAATTCTAAACTCAAGACATATCAATTTGGATCAAAATACGAGCGGTTTTCTGATTTTATATTTTTTACATCTAATCTTCCAACGTCTGTTTTGCTAAGTTTTTTCAATATAATTTCTTTTGCGGTAATAATTTTATAATCAATATCTGAATCATTTCCCAATTCTATATTTATACGATTGTCATAATTTACAATAATATTATTAATATCAGTTATATCAATTTCTTTTAATGATAAACCATTCGATTTAAATCCATTGTTCAATTTTTCTAAAAGAATCGGAACTGATTTGTCTTCATAATTAACAGTGCATTTATTTATCGAAAACTTTGCTCCAACAACATCAATTAAATCATCAGATTTTTCTGACCTGGTTTCTATAAACTTATTTTTCTTACTTATAACGGCATATTTCCCTTCTTCTAAATTAAAAGAAAAAGTGGGCTCAGCTTTATCCACTGAAATTTTAACTTTATTCGGAAACTGCACATCAACTTTTACTGAATCGATATAAGGAAATTTGTCATATATTTTAATTTCCGCCAAAGCATTATTTAAAAACAGTATCTTGTCCCCTATTTTTATTCCGCTTGCATTCATGATTTCTGAGCAACTATAAATTTCTGTTTCATTACATTCTATACTCTTTACGGAAAAAATTTTATTTAATACAAAAAGACTTCCAGAAAATATTAACGATATCATACCGAGTATAAAAGTCAATATACTCAACCTTCTGAAAAATAAATTTACACGCTTTTTAGCTTTTGAAAAGCGTTTTTTTCTCTTTTTAAATTTTTTTTTTTGCGGTTTATTTTTAAGACTATGATTAATATATTTCATAATAATTTTATTAAAACTCCGGAATATTATTTTATATGACATTATTTTAACACATTTTTTATTATGATGCAAATTTTCAATTTTGTTTATATCTTAACAAATATTAGAGTTATAAAAATTAAAATCGCAATCAATAATTCTATTTATTATTATATTTTGTTAAATTTATTCCATACGTTTAATAGAGGCACCGATTTTACAAAGAGTTTCTTCTATTTTTTCATATCCCCTGTCAAGATGTTCTAATCCATAAATTTCTGTAATACCTTCTGCGCTTAATCCGGCTACAATTAGTGCTGCCGCTCCTCTCAAATCCATAGCGTTTACTTTTGCTCCGGATAATCTTTTCACGCCTTCGACTATTGCGACTTTATCTTCAACTTTTATATCTGCGCCAAGTCGTAAAAGTTCACCTACATGCTTATATCTATTTGAAAATATATTCTCCACAAATACGCTAGTTCCATCTGCTGTTGTCGTCATAGCCATAATTGGTGCTTGTGCATCTGTCGGAAATCCTGGATATGGCATAGTTCGTATCAATCTGTTGCAATAAAGCCTAGCAGGTGCATCTATTTTAAGTGAACACTTATCAATCGGATTAATTATACAGCCCGCTTCTTCAAAAATAGGAATAACTGAGCTTATGTTATCTTCTACGATATTTTTTATTACCACACTTCCTGAGGTAGATGCTACCGCCGCCATATAAGTAATTGCCGCAATTCTGTCAGGTATCACAGTATACTCCGTTCCATGCAGTCTTTCCACACCTTCAATAATAATTGTGCCATTGTGTGAATACTTTATATCTGCACCACATTTATTCAAAAAATGTATTAAATCTATTATTTCCGGTTCTTTAGCCGCATTGGTTAAAATTGTTGTACCTTTAGCTAATACAGACGCTAAAATTAAATTTTCTGTTGCTCCAACACTTGGGAAAGAAAAAGCTATATTACAACCTATCAAACCGCTACCGCAATCACATTTTAATTTACCATGTCTTTCATTTATCTTTAAACCCATTTGTCTAAATGAATCAATATGAATGTCTATCGGTCTCGGTCCTAATTCGCATCCGCCCGGTAAAGAAAGACATGCACTACCTAAAGAAGATACAAGTGCTCCCATAAATATTATAGATGAACGCATTTTTCGCATTAAATTATCCGGTATATCGTTCTTTGAAATATTTTTAGAATTTACCACAAAAACATTATTTTCAAACTCAGTTTTACAACCTAAATATTCTAAAATTTTCTTCGTTATATGCACGTCTGATATATTTGGACAATTATGAATAATACATTCGTCTTTACAAATAATACAGGCCGCTAAGATTGGCAATATACTGTTTTTGGAACCCTGAATTTTAACTTCCCCTTCCAAACGTCGTGAACCTTCTATTATTAATTTTTGCACTTATCATTCACCCCTTAAAAGAAAATTAACCACAAAAATTAATTCCATTATTTTTTATAATATTCTTTAAATTTTCTTTCGTGATAGCAAAATAATTGTCATCTTGACTTTAAGTAAAATATGGGTATGCTAATATATGAGTTTATAAATTTTCGTAAAAATAAGCGTGACTTGGAGTGATATTTTTGAAGAAAAAAGTAAATTTAAAATTAATTTTTAATATTGCAACGTTACTTATTCCGCTCGGAATGATAATATATTTTTTTACATCCGAAAACGGTTTAATGGATTTTCTTGAGAACGCTTCGACTTTTAATTGGTTTTGGATAATAGTTGCATTTGCTTGCCAACTGTTAAATATTTTTATAGACGCTTATGTTTTATATAGATTTACGAATAATTACAAAAAAACTTATACATTAAAACAATCGCTAAAGACTACTGCTGTCGGGCAATTTTTTAGCGTTATAACTCCGGGTGCGGTTGGAGGACAACCTGCTCAAATTTATTCTATGAAAAACCAAAATATTGATACCGGAATTGCAACTTCTTCGCTGGTTCAAAAATTTTTGGTATATCAAACAACTATAACAATTTACAGTTTTGTCGCTATGCTGTGTAATTTCGACATATTTACCGGTAAATTCGGCAGCGCCATGATGAGTTTAGCCTTATTCGGATTTATATCTCATGCAAGCGTAGTTGTATTTATTTTTATGTTTTCGATAAACAAAAGGCTTACAGCCGGTATTATAAGCCGGTGTTTTAAATTACTTTCAAAAATCAAAATTATAAAAAATCCTGAAGAAACTTCGCAAAAAGTAAACTCTCAGCTCGAGTATTTTCACGAAAGCAATGTTAAGCTTTATAAAAATAAAAAAATGCTATTTTTAACATGCTTTCTTACTATTGTTCAATTAACGCTGATTTTCTCGATACCGTATGCAATTTATCTTGCATTTGGATTTAGAGAAGCAAACGTTTTCGACATGATTACAGGTCAGGCATTTGTAACGATGATTTCATCATTTGTGCCGATTCCGGGAGGCTCAGGAGCGGCAGAAGGATGCTTTGGATTATTCTTTTCGACATATTTCTTACAAAACACTATGAAATCCGCTATACTTGTATGGAGAATAATTTCGTACTATATGAATATTGTGATTTTTGCTCCATTCTCAAGAATAAAAGATACTCATAAAATTAACGATGATTCTGAAAATAATAAAATTGAGGAGATTAAATAGATATGCCAAATCCTGCAATAAGCCTTATTATCCCAGTTTATAACGTGGAAGACTATTTAGAAAAAGCACTTTTATCGGTACAAAATCAAACTTTCAGAGATTTCGAAGCGATTATAGTTGACGACGGGTCGACTGACAAAAGTTTAGAAATAATAAAAAAATTTTGCGAAAAGAATAGCAATTTCATCTTCTTAACGCAAAAAAATAAAGGTCCCGCCGCCGCAAGAAATTATGGCATTTCTGTTTGTAAAGGTGATTACATTGCTTTTATGGATAGCGATGATTATATTGAGCCTGAATTTTTGGAAATGCTCTATAAAACCGCAATTGAAAATGATGCTGACATTACTTGCTGCAACTTTAATTTGTACTATCCCGAAAAAGATATGAAAGTATATATGCCATTTACATCTATGCCGGGAGTTTATTCAAAAACAAAAGCATTGAGAAAATTAATACTTGACTTAGGAACGCATTATTTCGTTTGGAATAAACTTTCGAAACGCAAGCTTTTTTTCGAAAACAATCTTAAATTTGACGATATGTATTTTGAAGATATAGCGACGTCGCCAAAGCTGTTTTATTATGCGGATAAAATAGTTTTGATCGGCAAAGCGCTTTATAACTACACAAGCCGCAGAACAAGTATTCTTCACTCTATGGACGTTGTAAAAATGAACGATTTTATAAAATCGCTTGGCGTAATTAGGAATTTTCTTGAAAATGAACAAGCATATGATGATTATAAAACTCATTTGTGGTTATACGCTCAGAGAGTTAAATTTTTAAGCTATTATCACGTTTTGATGTTACATACAAAGGCAATGAATTTTAATGGTTTTTTAGAAAATATCGGTTCTGTAACGAAATCAATCGATTACTTTATGGACGAAAAATTCAAACCCGTTCCCGACACTTCGGTTTTAGATT
>CAMJYS010000012.1 GCA_946410005.1 uncultured Clostridia bacterium
AGATTCCGGAAACAAAAATGAAAGCGTAAGTCCCAGCCCAAAAGCAAGTGATAAGATACCTTGTTGCCTATAATTACACATATTTGTCACCGCTAAAACAATAAATTTTAGTTCCCGAAACTTAATATTTTTAAATTTCTTTTTACGACTATTATATTCCTTGCGTTTCAAATGTGTGTAAAAATCGCCGAGCTATAACGAATTGTGTTCCCCGATTACTTTTCGCATAGCTTTTTCTAATTCAAAAATCATTTTTTCTTTTTCCGGTTTAGTTAATATTACGCCGTCCAAAGTTAGATTTTCGTAGTTTTTTAGCATGACGATAAATTCAGAAATAGCGTTTAGTATTTCTTTGCGTTCAGAAATTTTTTCTAAATTAGAGTTGTCTATTTCAAAACAACTTTTATCTAAGATGTAGTCGCTACTTACCCCAAACAATTTGCAAATTTTAAAAAGCATATCGTTATTTGGCTCCCTGCGGCCTTGTTCGTACATTCCTACGCTTGATGCAGAAATGTTAAGTAAATCAGCAAGCTGAGATTGCGTAAGACCTTTTTTCATTCTTAGATATTGTAACTTAACCCCGAATGTAGTTTCGATGATTACTCACTCCTTAAAATATACATTAAAAAAATCAAATTAATTATAATTTTAATTTTTTACTCTAAATTATTATATCAATATTGCTTGATTTATATATTTTATAACACTCAAAAGTAAATAATTATCGAATTTTGTCGGCTAATTTAATCTTGCTCAATTATTTTATAACAAATTACATTTATTTTTGTGCGTTAGAATTAAAAAATATTTTTTTGTTGACTAATTAATATACATATGATACTATAAAATCGTAAACTATTAAAGAGGGAGGAGATAAACCTACAAAAATAGAATAATTAGCTACTGTTTATTTTTTTATATTTAACTACACGTTTTGTGTAGTTGATAAAGGGGGATTGCAATGTGGTATAAAACTTTGGCGGATCAATATTTAAAGGAGGCGGGGGAGTTAAAAAGACACATAAGGTGTTTAAAAAAAGAAAGCGCAAATCTAAAAAATTTTGAATACGATCAAATGCACTATCGTATTGTTGTTCTTTATGGTATGTATTTAGATTTAATGCATATGGGAAAATATTTAAATAGGAAGCACGAGGTAATGAAGATTGGCAAATAGGATGATGATACTAGATAACTTTACGGAATCGATATTTAGTGTGTCGGATTATAATAAAGCATGTTTCGATAGCGAAGATACGAATTATCGAAAAATGGTAAGGTCTTTAAAAAACGTTGTGGACGGAGAACTTACCGAAAGGCAGAAAAAGTGCATTTTGCTTTATTACGGAGAAAGGATGAAAATGAAAGATATATCGATAGAGCTCGGAATTGGTATTTCTTCGGTTTCTCGACATATAAAAAAGGCGAAATATAAAGTAGAGAAAACAATGAAATATTATTTTTAGAAAAAATGATTTAAAAGTTTAAAAAAATACCGTAACAGCGGTGAAATTATTTGGGAAATTCTCACAAAAAATATGATAAAATATAAGGTTTATTTCCAATATTCGCCTATGAATTCGGTAAAGTAATAAAATATTTTAAAAATATCAAAAAATTTCCAGCGTGATTTGACAGTAAATAGTTATTAATAGCTACTACAATATATAAATAAGTTATAAAGGGTGGCGTTTTATTGATGAGAACAAAAATTGCGAAATCACACAGGAAAATTTTTGAATTTATAAAAAACTATTCATTAAAACAAATTTTTATGAAAACAATCTATCTTGTTTCGGGAATTTTGGTATCGAAATGTACGGTGTTCAATAAATATTATCCTTTCGGAGTGTCGCTTTGTGCGTGTATACGAGATTTAAAATCAGGAACGCTTGCGCTCGGAGTTTTGCTTGGCTATTTTTCAAATATAGGAGTAGGATTTGGCGTTAGATACATCTCGGCAGTAATTTCAATTTTGACGATAAAATGGGCGTTTAATGATTTTCCTAAATTAAAAAATCACTTTTTGTATGTGCCAATTATAGTATTTTTTTCGTCTTTTATTACAGGTGTAGCAATGAACTTTTCGGAAAAAATGTGCGTTAAAGATTTTTCGATAGTTTTATTGGAAGCGTTAATTTCATCGGGAGTTGCATACTTTTTTGATAAATCAGTTAAAATACTATCCGACAAAAAAATAAATTCTTTAAATATGCAAGAGTTCACGTGTATATCAATAAGTCTTGGAATATTATTTTTATCGCTAACGAATCTATCGTTTTTTGGAATGTCCGTCGGAAAAATTTTCGCTATTTGCTCCATTATGATTTTTTCGTATTTAAACGGAATAATCGGAGGAACGATTATCGGAGCAACGGCGGGAGCTACTATAGGTCTTTCGTCTTTTGAGTTTACATATATTTCAGGATGTTATGCGTTTGGTGGGATTTTAGCCGGACTTTTTTCTAGATTCGGTAAAGTAGCGGTTTGTTTGTCGTTTTTATTTGCTAATATACTGCTTTCGTATTCATGCGGAGATTCCGTAAAAATGATTTTAGGTGTTTATGAATCGATAGTTGCCAGCTTTATATTTTTGATTTTGCCGATGGATTTTTTTGATAACATAAAAGTATTTGCTGTTTCTGATGAAACTTCAGAAAACAAAAATTCAGTGGGACTAAAAAATATAATATCAAACAAGCTTTTTTCGGTTTCTAAGGCTCTTAAATTATTGCCAAGGTTTGTAGAGAATGCCTCTGCTAAATTTAGCGATAATAATAAAACTGATTTTAAATCGGCTTGTGCAAATTCAGCGTGTGAGGTTTGTGGATTTTGTAAATTAAAATCACTTTGTTGGTCGAAAGATAACAGCTTAGCCAAAGAAAATTTTGAACATATAATAGACCTTGTTTCTAAAAAAGAATACATAAGCACGAAAGATTTTTCGTTGGATTTTTTAAAGCGCTGCGAGCGTTCAGAAATGATAGTAAAAAAAGTTTCTAAATCATACGCTGATTTTTGTAGCGAAGAAGTAACTAAAGCTAAAATTTCCAATGTAAAAACAGCAGTTTCTGAGCAAATTTTTGGCGTTAGTGAATTAATTGAAAATATTTCGAATGAATTTTCGGAAGCCTATATCTACGACGAAGAATTTTCCGAAGTACTAAGTAGGGAGTTTATAAATTCAGGGATAGATGTAAATAAATTTATTTGCCAAAGGGATAAAAACGGACATTTGTTTTTAGATATAAAGTGCGACAAAATTATTGCCGATAAGTTTGACGATAAATTTTTAAGGAGGATATCACACACTTGCTCTAAAAATTTTAGTAGCCCGATGATAAATATTTTCGACGATATTTGCCAAGTTAAAATCCATGAAATTCCGAATTTGAAAATAGATTTTGGAGTTTGTCAGCATGCTTTTAATAACGGAAAATATTGCGGCGATAGCTATTGTAATTTTCTAAATGGTACGGGAAAATATAACGTTATAATAAGTGACGGAATGGGGACAGGCTACGAAGCTTCTATGCAAAGTTTAATAACAGCGTCGCTTATGAAACGATTTGTTGAGCTGGGAATGGATTTTAATTCTTCGCTCAAAATCTTAAATTCCGCGCTTATGATTAACTCCAAAAACGAAGAAACGTTGTCTACGCTTGATGTAGTTTCAATAGACTTGTTTAGCGGTAATACGAAGTTTATGAAAGCCGGTTCGCCAATTACTTTTTTGATAAAAAATAATGTTGTTTTGAAAATGGACTTCGAATCGTTGCCTATAGGGATATTGAATGATGCATCTTTTTCTGTAAAAAGTACAAATTTGAACATCGGTGATTGGATAATAATGATGTCTGACGGTGCTACTGATATAGGAGAAGAATGGATTTTTGATATTTTAAATTCAAGAAATTATAGAACACCAAGAGAGCTTTCAAGAATTTTATTAAATAAAGCGGTTAAAATGAGAAAAAATTCTCACGACGACGATATAACAGTAGCCGCTATGAGAATTTCTAAAAATTATTAGATTAATAAGCTAGAAAGTAACATTTTGTATATTTTGTTGTAAATAGGATACAGCTGAGAAATAGGGAGCGGGTTTTTTCCGACTCCTATTTCTATTGTAAATGCAGGTCTGTTAAATTCCGTTATAAACCAGTCTTTAAATCCTCCTCCAACGGCTAATCCTTCGGGTGAGCTTAATTTATAGCCGCTTGTTATAGAAAATAATTTAGCTAATCTATAAGAGTTTTCCGGAATATTTTTTCCGTATTTCCAGTAAATTTCTTCTCCTTGACTGTGAAAAGCAATCGCATATAAAAATTTATTTTTTCTGCAAAAATCAACAAGCGCTTTCGTTTCAGGTTCGCTTTCCGGTTTTTTCCCGCCAAATCTTGTCGGTGAAGGCTCCAGTATATTGTTTTCTTTTTCAAGTTTTTTTAGTTCGTTCCATCCGGCGTCAAAATTGTGGTTAATATCTACTCCCGCAGCGTTAGCTTGCCAAGAAAATGTATGAATATTTGAAGCTTTTTTTACTAAATTTTGAAATTCGTTTGCAGATTTATATCCGTTCAAAGATATTTCTACGCCGTCCGGATTTACGCATGGAATTATTACAAGTCCTCGATTTTTTAAGTTTTTTTCTATATCAATTCCAAAAATTTTGTTTTTTAATTTTATACGGTTGCAGATGTTTTCTAAAAATTTAAGAATAACAAGAGAAGTTAGCCATTCCATTCCGTGAAATGCACAAGCCCATAGAATAGAATTTTCAAAATTTCCAAGCGATAGAAACTCGATATTTCTTTCACAATGACTTTTACCGATTACGCCGTGATTCAAAAAATTGTATTTTGCGAGCAAATTTTTTATCAATTTATTCCTTTCAAATTCAGTCATAGGATGAGCCAAAGTTTTTTCTCCTTGTATTTATATTTTTCTGTAAATTTATACGAGAAAATTTTTCTAAATATCACACGAACTTTTTGTGTTACAGCTATAAAACATATTGAAAAATTTGAGATAATTAGTATAATTATTACAAGACTTTTTCTTTGTTTAAATAGGAGGATTTGATTCGATGGCTAAATTTAACGCTAAGTTCGTAAAAAAAATTATGGGTAAAATAAAGAAATCATATCTTTGGGTACTGTCAGTGCTTGCAATTTGTGCAGTTGCGGGAATTGTATACACTTCTTACGCTAACCCTTCTGATAATCTTTATACGATTTTCGATATAGGGTTGCCGACAAAAGTTGACGGAATAGAAAAACTTGAATATAGAACCGACGGAAATGCACAAGGAAGTGTTGACGGACACGTTAACTCAAAATTTTCGTTCGGAACGAGAGTAAGCTTCTTGATTAAATTCAATAAAGAGGGTTACAAAAATCTTTTAGCTAATAACGTAAAAGTTGTGTCGGATAAAGGTACAAGCCTTGGACTTAAAACTTTTGAAGAAAAAAGTTGGGGTTTAGGAACGAATAAAATTTCAGATAGCGAAACTATTGACCCAAACCAAACTTATGTTACAGAAGCTTTTACAGTTTGCCAAAACGAATCGTTTAAAATAGAAGGCGTAAACTTGGATGAATTTGACTTGTCATTAAAGCTCGACAGGTCAATGTACTCAATGGAAGAAGCACTAAATGTTGGCTACGAAGTAAAACAAGGCGAAAGAAATAACGCTGTATATAACGAAGAAAAAAATAATTATACAATTAAAAATATAAAACACGGAAGCAATTTGAAATTATTCGTAGAAACAACAGAAGGATTTTCAAATTCAAAACTAAAATTCACAAACGACGGAGTAAATATCACAAAATCCGATATGGATAATAGCCTTTGTGTTTATAACTTAAAAAAAGATACAGAAGTCGTAATTTCGGGGCTTAATAAAAACACTTATAAACTTGAATTTACAAACTATAACGATGTTCTGTTTAAATATAGAAAAGACCATTCGGATAATGAATTTAAAGAATTAGATTCAAAATCGTTCACGGTAACTTACGGCGATAATTACGATTTTGTATGTAAGCCAAAAGACGATGATGTTTTAGATAACAAAGAAATAGCGATTAATGGCATAGCGGTTAGTGCAAATAATGGAGTTTATCATATTGATAGCATAAAACAAGATAATGTTGTTTCCATAAAAAATAAACAAGAGGTACTTTATCCGATAGATTTGTCAGAAAATAAAGTAACACTTGTAGATAAAAACGATGGAAAAATTGAAAATGCGACTGTAAACTATGGAGAAAATTTTGAGTTTAAAATTTTCCCGACGGATGGTTATACTCAAAATGTAGATACAGCTAGAATTTATGCTGTTCCAACGAGTAAACTTTCGAGCGTAACAGATAATTCAATAGAAAACTATAATTTAATTCCGGCACAAGAATATTTGTATACGATTTCGAAAGTAAAAGAGCCGATGACGTTAATCATAAAAAATTTAAAGAAAAATGAATATATAGTAGAAATGCCGGAAGTAGTAAAAAATGCTTCGTATGTTGTCGAAGAATCCGAAGTTGTTAAAAAATTAGATAATTTTAAATATAGAGTTGTCCACGGCGAAAGTATAAAAATAAAAGTAACAGCGGACGAATATAAGAGTCTAGAAAAACTAAGCGTTGGCTGTAGCGATAAAAACACAAAAGTTTCGTCTAATAATGGAGTTTATACAATTTCAAATATAACTCGCGATTCTTATGTTGCGATAAATAACGTTACAGATTTAAAATATAATGTTAAATTCGGCGGCGAAGGATTTAGGTGCTATAACGAAAAAGAAATGATTTATACCGATAATAAATCCGAAATTGTTTGCAAAAACGGAAAATTAAAATTCAAAGCAAAATTAAATAGCGGATATAAAAAAGAAAACGGAAAAATAGAAGCGGTTATAAAATCCGGAAAAGCAAAATTAAATAAAATAGACGACGAATATTATGAATTAACAGATGTTTTCAGCGACGTTGAGATAAATTTTGAAGGAATATCGAAAATATCCGAAAGTGATTTGTCGAAAAATTTAGAAACAGATAATATAGAAGACCATTCGGTAACATCAGCAATTTTAAAAAGCGCGAGCAGTTTAGTGCTTAACCCGAAAACGTTTAATCAAGAAGATGCAATAAAACCGCTCGACCCGAAATTTTCAAACTCGCCGGAAGTTATGCAAACAGTATATTATACTGATACTAAAATAGCAGAAAAAATATATTTTGATACAAAAAATTTAGATAGTGTTTCTAATAAGATTTGCGAAATAAATTCTGTTAATGGTAGTACCTCGAAGGCAGGAAATGGATTGATTTATTTTTCTCCATCATATACCGTAACCTATGTAACATATAACCAAACATATGATTTTAATATTAACATATCAGGCAAAGAATATTTAGAAAATTTGAAATTTAACGTATATCTCGATTCTGGTTATACAGATAATCTTAAAAAGTATGAAGGGAAATATTTCAATAACAGAACATATCGTTTTGAAGGATGCAATATAAGATATAAGAATGATAACGGTAATTATATTGTTAGTGTGAATTTTCAAATTGACAACTATTCTCCGACGGGTAGTTTAGTGTGCTTTAAAAAATTGTATGTGGTTGCAGAATATGAACCAAAACATAGCGAATTTGTTTTTGATACAAATATAATGGGCAGTGATATCATAAAGGAAGTAACATATGAAAATAAGAGTATAAAAAACGATGATGATGAGTATCGTTGGAGTAAAGATTTCTCTTTTAAATTAGGCGGATCATATACATTTGATATAACAACTGATCACAAAGTCGATGGCGTTATTCTTTATCGAAATGGTAATGAAATTTCTAATGATCCGGTTATAGAACGTTGTACTGCTACGCTGGTTGATCATAATAATCAATACAATGAGTATAAGTATGAAGTTACTTTAAAATTGAAAGATGGCATTTCGGTAACAAGTTTAGGCGAGCTTCACTTTGTTTTGCAAATAGACGTAGACGAGAGTAAATTGTTTGGAATGAGAAATATTATTTTTTCAGCACAAACAGATTGCTTGAGTGGCGTTAATTTTTACAATGAAGAAAGATTACCGACCGAATTAGAAATCGGGAAGGGATATGTTTACTCAGACACTGAATATAGATATAATTTAAGCAAGAATATGCTAAATGATGGTGAAATTAGTTTAAGATTTAAATTGTACTCAAAGTCTCACAAGTTTAATTTTTTAAAAGTTGGATACGGATCATTTCGTTTCGGATACGGGGTCACAAACCTTTCTGAATTTAAAAAATTAAATAAAAAAGATTACAAATTCGAATTTATAAAGAGCGATAGAGAAGACAATTGCGACGAAGGTACGTTGACATTTAAATATAATGATAATTTGAAAGGCAAAGACATTTGTGTGTATTTATATGAAGAATCGGTTTTGGACCCAACAACTATAAATTTTGCAAGATTTTCAGAAGGGTTCAATTTTTATGGCGGTGTAGAATATAAAGATGGAGAAGTTTCGTACGAAAATTCAACAAAATTTAATAGCGAAAGCTTTACCAAAGCTACCAGCGGAGAAATAAGCAATAATTCAGAATATTATTTTGTAATAGAACTATATAAAGGGTATGAAATAAAAGATGAAGAAAAGCTAGTTAGTCGCGTGCTTACAGCTAGAGACACGAATCTTGGTTATGTTTCTGATAAATTCGAAAAAGTGGAAGCAACAAATCTAGAACCGAATATACATTGCTATAAGTTAAGTGATTTTAGAAATGTTAAAGAGGTTAATGCCACGATTAACGGCATAGAAAAAAAGAAATACGAAATAAAATTTGACAAAGATAAAAAAGGGTCAGTTTATACTCGTGAAGACGGAAAATCGAATGATGATCCTATAGAGCATGGCGGAAGTTTATCGTTTACCGTATCTCCTGATGTAGGTTATGCCGACGATATGCTCTCATTTAAAATTAACAACGTGGATATGTTAATAGAAAGTGGTAATAAACAGCAGTCATTTACTATTAAAGTTGACGACGAGGATTCTATTAAAGTTTATGCAAAAATGAAAGATGGTAAGTTTTTATACACTGTCAACAACATAGTTGATAATCTGACTATATCTTCCACACGAGAACTGAAAAAACAAACTTTAACATTTAATAAAGAAGACGGTATGCACTATGAATTTTTTAAACCGGCAAGTCTTGAGCCAAATGAAAGCGATCAAGTTAAAATTCGTTACGGATACAGTGTGTCATTTATGGTAAAATCAGAAGAGGGTTATGATGTTTCAGATGTTAAGGTGTATTGTAACAACATTCTTTTAGACCCTTTAAATGGTGTATATAATCTGTCTAATATAACCGAAGATTTGTCTATCAGAGTTGAAAATTTAACTAAATTAAAAAACAAAGCGACTTTTTCAATGCGCAATGGAATAATTTTTAAAGACGAAAACGGCAAAAATATTTCAGATGATTATAGAGAAGTTGAGTATGGAGAACCTATTAAATTTAAAGTAGTGAGAGAAAAAGGTTATACCGATTCGGACATTATAGTTAATGCAGAATTTGCGGATGGAAAAACTTTTTATAGAAAAATAAGTAAAGATGGTTTGGAAGCACAAGACGATTCTGGAGTTCAAAGTGATAAAATAATCAAGGATGATAATTTTTCGTATGATAAAACTACAGGTGTGTTTACTATCCAAAAGTTAACACAAAACGTCCGTATATACGTCACCGAAACGAATTTAAATAGATGTAAAATTTATTTTCCCGAAAACGAAAAAATTGAATACAAAGATCAATATGGTTCCGAAAATTTAGAACTGGACAAAGAAACCGATACAAATGGCGGAAATAAAAAGCGGTATTATGAAGTTTCGTATGGCGATAGTATGAGTTTTAGAATTGCAGCGAAAGATGGTAGTGCAGATTTATCTGAATTGAAAATTTATAAAAATTCTACATTAAAAGGCGATAAACTTGAAATTCTACCGGTAAATGATGTATATATCGTTGAAAATGTTACAGAAGATATTAATATCGTAGTAGAGGATATAAAGACTACGAAATGTAATGTAGAATTTCATACTGTTGAAGGTGTTAAGTGCGTAGATATTAACACCGGTAAAGATATAGGACAAAATATATCGGTAGACTATGGAGATAATTTTAAATTTAAATTGTTGCTTGATAGTGCGTATAGTCATGCGAATCCGACGGTTACTGTAAAGGGAGCAAATGAACCGTTAGCAAATGCAGGTGGAATATATACGCTTAGTAATATAACCGAGAATAAAATAGTTGAGATACTTGACGTAAAGAAAAACACGTATAAAGTAAAGTTTGAAAAAGCAGAAGGAGTTGAATACAAAAACGGTAAAAATAAAGTATTCGAGGGAGAACAAGAAATAGAATACGATGGCGTTCTTTATTTCAAAGTTTCACTTCTAGATGCTTATGATGAATCTACACCATGGGTACTTCTAAATAATGAAAAAACGTTGTCCGAAAGCGGTGGCATATATAAGCTGGAAAATATAAAAGATAACGCAACGATAGTAGTTAAGAATGTCGCTAAAAATAAAGAAGAAGTAACAATGGATAATATAAATAATGTTCCGCAGGATATTGCTTCGGAAAACGACATAGATTCTGTAATAAAAGCTACACAAGCTTACGATTCTTTGTCTGATGAAGATAAACAAAAGGTTACGAATTTAGAACAGTTAAAATCCGCACAGAAAAAAGCAGGAGTGATGAATCATAAATCTGGCGGAGTAGAAGTTAGCGGAATAGATTGGAATGCTAAAGTTTATATTACCCCGTTAAATGATAACCTTGAACAAATGAAAAAATTTGACGAAAAAGTCGATAGACGAACCGTTCTTTCGCTTTACGAAATTAAACTTGTGGATGTTTTAACAGGAAAAGCTTATGAAGTTGAATACGGAAAAACAGTTTCCGTTACAATACCGTCGGTTGATTTGTTTGGATATAAAAATATTGTTGTTGTTCACGAAAAGAATACAGGAAGCATAGAGTATTTAGACGCAAGTATTTCTCCTGATGTTATCCAATTTGAAACTACATCATTTAGTAAATTTGCAGTTGCAGCAAAAGAAATCCCGAATTATTCTGAAGGAACGTCGAATTTACAAATTTCCGTTTCTGAGTTAGTCAAAGACGATAAAGAATTAACAACACTTTTGGGAGAAAACGTATCTTCTCAATTAGGGAGTCTTATAGATAAAGAAGATATCGGGTTAGTGGAAGATAGCGGTTCGGATACCGGTAACGAAATCATAGATAGTATATCGAACGCAGCCGGAGAAGCTCAAAAAGCTGCAAACGAAAGTATAGATTATGCATATAACTGGGCGTTAGAAAACGAATTTTTAGCGGTAATTATAATATTGATAGTCGGCTCAATATTAATCGGAATAATATTTTATATAGGCAGAAAACGCAGTAAAGACGACGAAAACAACGCTTAGTGTTTAAAAATTAACAGCACCTCTGAGTTAAAACCTCGGGGTGTTTTTGTATACCACAAGCTTGTTTTTTAAAAACATTTTGTAAAAAACGCATAAATTAAGATTATTATTAAAAAACATTTGAAATTTATAATAAAATATGTTATTATATAAACATAAGCGTTACGTATGATCCGTAAATGTGAAAAATAATTTATATTAGGAGAAGCTTAAATGAAAAACTCGAAAAAATTTAGCAATGTAGCTAAAAAGAGTTTAGCAGTTGCTTTGGCGATTTTAAGTTTAACAGGAAGTGCACAAAACGTTAGTGCAATGAAATCTGTTGATCAGGTTCAGAATAATATTTCGGACGAGGCCGGGGAATATTGGGATGAGTTTGCTGAAAGTTCTAACAAAAATTTTATAACAGGAAAGGACGAAAACGGCAAAGAGGTTGTTGAATTAAACGACAGAGAATCCACAATATACGAATCGATAAAAGAATTTATATTGAGCGAAGAAGCGAATTTTGGTATTTTAAACGAGAATTTTGAAACTATCGATTTAGAAACTTTTGAAAATGGCGTAGAATGCCAAATAAAGGCATTTACAGATCGTAACGAGAAACCAAAAGCATTTGTCTGTGTTGTGGTGCCGGATAATAACACGTTTACAAAAGAAAATATGAATACTATTAAACAAAAACTTTTAAAACAACGTTTAGCAACTCATGATGGTTTATGGTTTAATTTTGAAAATGTAAACTTAGTAATTAGACCTAAAACCAGAACTGCAAAATTCGAAATAGGGGAAAATGCGATTTATTTTTGCTGCAATTCCACAATAAACGCCCAAGGAGCAACGATCTCTTGGGAAAAAGCGATTTGTTTTTGCTGCAATTCCACAATAAACGCCCAAGGAGCAAAGATCTCTGGGAAAGATGCGATTTGTGGTTGCTTGGATTTTACAATAAACGCCCAAGGAGCAATGATCAGGGAAAAAGCGATTCGTGGTTTCGACAATTCCACAATAAACGCCCAAGGAGCAACGATCTCTGAGAAATATGCGATTTGTTTTTGCTTCTATTCTACAATAAACGTCCAAGGAGCAACGATCCCTGAGGAAGATACGATTTTTCATTGCGACAATTCCACAATAAACGCCCAAGGAGCAAAGATCTCTGGGGAACATGCGTTTGATAATTGCGGTAAAGATTCTACAATAAACGTAAACGAAGAACAAGTTTCTGATGCTAATAATAAAGTATGCAAATCAGAAAATGTAAAAATAAACGACAGATCGTCGGAAGAAATTAAATCTGAAGTAAAACAGCAACAGCCAAAAGAACAAATTAAAACTGAAGCAGAAAGAACAAAAGTGTCAAAATCAGACGCCGCATCTGTGAATAATTCTTCTGAATATTATATATTAGAAAAATCAAAAGAAAAAATAGCTAAAACTTCTAAGTCGGAAAACAAATTCAGTAAACAAGCGGTAATTGG
>CAMJYS010000013.1 GCA_946410005.1 uncultured Clostridia bacterium
GAGATTGATACGTGTGACTGGAGTTCAGACGTGTGCTCTTCCGATCTACCGGAATGCCCAGCATTTCTTCCATCTCATTGATGCGGATGGAGCCCTTGCTATTTTAGCAACAGTTTTATTGCTTATAAGAGTTCCGCATACTCTTAAAAATATATTGTGCGTTTCGATATACTGCTCGACTTTATTTATTTTGTATGTAATTTCAACACTGTATCATGCTCTTAAAATAAATAGGGCTAAAGCGGTTTTCAGAAAGTTTGATCATTGTTCGATATTTTTGCTTATTGCGGGAACGTATACGCCTGTTTGTCTTATGTATGTCAATAATACAATTTCTTGGATAATTCTTTCGTGCGTTTGGATAGTAGCTTTGATAGGTATTACACTAAATGCTGTAAATGTAAATAAGTTTTCTAAAATATCTCTTGCTTGTTACATAATTATGGGTTGGAGTGCAATATTTATGGCAAAACCCGTTATTGAAAGCTTATCTGAATATCAATTGTATCAGTTGTTAGCCGGCGGAATATTTTACACTGTCGGAGCAGTTCTTTATGTAGTTGGCAAAAAAGTTAAATATATGCATTCTGTCTGGCACCTATTTGTTTTAGCAGGAAGTATATGCCACTTTATGATATTTTATTAATTTATTATTTCCAACCTTTAGCGATTATTGGTAACCACCAAAATCGCTTTTTTCGTCGGCAAGATGGGTGGTATTTCACTAATATGGTATCTTCACCCACAACTTCTATATTTTCCCATTTAATTACGATATCTTCTTCTCTTCCAAAAATTCCAAAACACTTTAGTCTTCCGTAAACTATTATTGCTACTAATCTTGCACATTTCATATCTACTTCGACATCATTAACACATCCTATTCTACAGCCGTCTTCTACATTTATCACTTCTTTATTTTTCATATCTACTATTCTACAGTTCATTTTTTCACTCCTTAAACAGAATAATTTGACTTAAATTAGCAAATATCTATAATTATTTATAATTACAGTTGTATATTTTGTAGGGAGGATTAATACAAAAATGGAAGACAAATGTGTAAAAAATATAGTAAGATTTAATCCTAAAAATAATTTTGGTCTTACAAGAGATGAAGTTAAAAAGCGTATAAAAGAAAATTTGGTTAATGTAGATAAAACTAATGCTACAAAATCAAACAGGGAAATAATTTTCGGGAATTTATTTACACTTTTTAACTTTATAAATTTTATTCTTGCAATAGCAATTTTATGTGTTGGTTCATATAGAAATCTTTTATTCATGGGAGTAGTTGTATGTAATTGCGTAATAGGTATAGCTCAAGAAATTAGAGCTAAGATTACTGTAGAGCGATTGAATTTGATTTCTTCCAATAATGCAAAAGTTATACGAGATGGAAAAAAGGGTAAAATAAAAATCGATAAGCTTGTTCTTGACGATATAATTTTTTACGAAAGCGGTAATCAAATTGTATCAGATGCAATAGTGACTGAGGGAAAGTGCGAGGTAAATGAATCTCTTTTAACCGGTGAATCGGATTTAATTTTAAAAAAGCCGGGAGATATGTTACTATCCGGAAGTTATATTGTAAGCGGGAAATGTACTGCGAAAGTTGAACATGTCGGTGAAAGTAATTATGCATCAACTCTTTTGAAGGGTTCTAAGTATATAAAGAAAACGAAATCTGAAATAATGTTTACACTTGATAAAATTATCAAGATAATATCTGTAGCTATTTTACCTTTGGGAGCTATGCTTTTCTATAGACAGTTATTAGCTTCAAATTACGATTGGGGAAGTGCTGTAGTTAACACATCTGCAGCACTTACAGGTATGATACCGGAGGGACTTGTGTTACTTACAAGTACGGTTTTAGCAGTTGGTGTTTTGCGATTATCAAAATATAAAGTTTTGGTTCAAGACTTATATTGTTTAGAAACTTTGGCGAGAGTAGATACTCTTTGTTTAGATAAAACAGGAACTATTACTGAGGGAACATTCGAGGTTTGCGATGTAATAGAAGAAAATGGTTTTGAAAAAAGTGATATAAAGTCCGCTTTAAATTTGCTTACATCGGCACTTAATGACAACAATGAAACTTTTAAAGCATTAAAAAAAGCTTTTTCGTCTGAAAGTAGCGTTAAAGCTACTAAAGTAGTATCGTTTTCTTCTGAAAGAAAATGGTCAGGAGCTAGTTTTAAAGATAAAGGTAGTTTTATAATTGGTGCTGCTGAATTTATTTTCGGAAATAGTTCCAATTCTGTAGTTGAATCCGTAAAAAAATATTCAAAAGATTACAGAGTTTTAACACTGGCATGTTCTGATTATGAATTTGACATTAATGACAATTTGCCAAATTCATTGCAACTTATGGGATTTATTTTGATAAAAGATAAGATTAGGAATAATGCGGAAAGAACGTTGAAATTTTTTAAAAATCAGGGCGTTGATATAAAAGTTATATCAGGCGATAATCCTGTAACGGTTTCTAAAATAGCCGAAAGAGTAAAGCTTGATAATTTTGATAAATATGTTGATGCAACAACTTTAAAAACTGACAAAGATATAGAAGATGCTGTAAAAAAATATACGGTATTTGGTAGAGTTACTCCAAATCAGAAGCAAAAATTAATAAAATGTATAAAAAAAGGTGGCCATATTGTTTCTATGGTAGGAGATGGTGTAAATGATGTTTTGGCTATGAAAGAGTCGGATTGCAGTGTCGCAATGGCAAGCGGTAGTGAAATTGCAAGAAACATATCGCATTTAGTGCTTTTGAATTCTGATTTTTCTTCTATGCCAAGGGCCGTGGCAGAAGGGAGAAGGGCTATAAATAATATTCAAAGGTCATCATCTCTATATATAACTAAGACTATATATTCATTTTTATTGTCACTAATATTTATGTTAATCTCGGTTCCTTATCCATTTATTCCTATACAAATGACACTTATAAGCGCAATTACTATCGGAATCCCGTCGTTTATCTTAGCGCTTGAACCTAATAGGGAACGGATACAAGGCAATTTGTTCAAAAATATAGTGAAAAAATCCGTTCCAGCGGCTTTAACGGTTGTTTGTGTGCTTATGGTTTGTGTAGGGATGTATGTATTTTTGAATATTTCTGAATATAGATATTCATTGTTTACAGTGTTTTTAACATCATTCATAGGAATAATGCTTATATATAATATTTCTCTCCCGCTAAACAAACTAAGAAAATCAATTGTTTGGCTTGTAAGTGTGCTACTCTTAGTAGGTATAACAAAGTTTAGATATTTGCTTGAATTAGAAGCGTTTAATATTGTGAATGTAGCGACGATATTATTCATGATGCTCGTTTCGTATTTGCTTTATAGACAATTCTTGCGAATGAACTTAGAAAAATACTCAAAAATATTTTCAAACAAAAAAGCCTAGCTTATTAAAAGCTAGACTTTTTAAATAGATCCAAATTATTTATTTTCCCCGAAAACCTGAGCTATTGCCCATTTTTGAATTTTCAATTTGTTTGATGAAGATTCGATAACTAATGTTTCGCCGTCATTTTTTACGCTAATTACTTTTCCAACAATTCCGCCGATTGTTACGATTTCATCGCCAATTTTAACGTTTTGGCGCATTTCATCTTCTTGTTTTTTCTTTTTTTGTTGTGGTCTAAATAAGAAAAAGTACATGCCACCAATTATAACAGCATATATTGCTAATGTGCTGAATAAATCGCCCATAGCTTTTGAACCCGAAAACATATTTTGCATAATACCAAACACTCCTAAATCTTAAAAAGTTTGTGCGTAAACAAAGTTAATTTATACGCACTGCTCAGACTAGTATATCATGATTTGAATTTGATTGTAAATAATTTTACATCAATAAATTTCTTCGACGAATACTTCCATTAATTCTTTAAATGAGCTGAATTTTTTAAACGATGGTATGCTTTTATCATTTAATGTCGATGCAGCTTCGCTAAACGCATCAATTCTTCTAGATCTTTGTTTTTGGTATTCCTTTTTTTCGTCTATAAATTTTTTTATATATGAAATTAACGAGTCTCTATCACGTGGAAATTTAAATATGTTAGTTGAATGTATTTTATCTAGTAATTCATACTCTTCAAGTGAATAATCATAAGATTCTGTTTCGAATAGTTCTAGACGAAATGTATCGGAATCTCTTCCCATAATTTCGTATATTTTACAATCAAAATCATCTTTTTTGTTACCATTAAACCCGATTATAGAAATGTTTTTATGACGAATGGTATCAATATTTTTGCATAGAGATTCTGTTGCGGATTTAAGTTGAGTGTAAAGAGTTTTTTCGGATTGTAAATTCAAACAGATAAAAATCAAATCAGCATATTTAATTGTTTGTTCGTCTAATGATTTTGAAAATTCTTTTATTTCGGAAGATAAAGCTATGGTGTCGCATTCTGTGTTATTAAATAGAATTATGTCGTAAGCTTTTGAATTTTGAAGCATAAATAAAAATGCTAGAACGAAAAAGAAAATTATTTTTTTGAAACAAATAATAATATTATTAAACACATAAACCATCTCCTTTTAAAGATTATAATTTGTTGTTACAAATATTATGATATCAAACATCAGATTTATTTTCAATATTATTTTGTTGCTTTATCACAAAAATATTTATATCAGTTAGGTTTTGTAAAAATTGGTGTGCGATTTTATAGAAAGTTGATATGCAATATTAAATACTAAGCGTGTGATTTTATGGCGAAAAGTGAGCAAAAAATTGCCAGCATATTTGATTTTATCTATTAGCTGGCAATTTTAAATCTATTTAATTTTTCAAAGATTTAAACCTCAATTCTGATTCAAGAAATTCACTCAGCGGTAATTTAGGCTCTTTATTGTCAACTGATAATGGTTCAGGATTGTTCGGATTATATCGTAATAAATTCCAGTAGCCCGATTCGACTGCTTGTTTTGCTGAAAGCATGGAATTTTTCATTCCGCCTTTTATTCCGTGATTAATACAAGGAGAATAAGCGATTATTATTGACGGGCCGTCATAATTTTCAGCTTCATTAAAGGCTTTTAAGCATTGATTATAATCCGCTCCGAGTGCAACTTTTGCAACGTATACGTTTTTGTAACTCATAGCAATTGCCGCTAAATCTTTTTTAGGTGTTTTTTTGCCTGTTGAAGCAAATTGCGCTATAGCTCCCTTTGGGGTCGCTTTTGATGCTTGCCCTCCGGTATTAGAATATACTTCCGTATCAAAAACCAAAATATTAACATTTTCGCCGGATGCAATTACGTGATCGAGTCCTCCGAATCCTATGTCATATGCCCAACCATCTCCGCCGAATAACCATACTGATTTTTTAGAAATATCGTTTTTATTTTTCAACAAAAATTTAGATATTTCTTTTTGTTCACCATTTTTTGGATTAAATTCATTTTCAAGATAATTTATTAATTTTTTAGACGCAACATCGTTTAATTTTGTATTACTAAAAGTATTTAAGTATTCATCGCAAAGTAAGTTTAAATTTTCTGAGTTCGATATTTCTTTCAATTTACAAATAGCGTTTTTGATTTTATTCCGCTTGAATTTTTGTGCCAGAACTATTCCGAATCCAAATTCAGCGTTGTCTTCAAATAAAGAGTTTTGCCACGCCGGACCTTTTCCATTATTGTCCGTTGTGTACGGAGAAGATGGGAAAGAGCCTCCCCAGATTGACGAACGACCTGTTGCATTTGCAATTATCATTTTATCTCCGAATAATTGAGTGGCCAGTTTTGCATATGGAGTTTCTCCACAACCTGCACATGCTCCCGAAAATTCCAATAATGGTTTTTTGAATTGACTCCCTTTTACTGTTGTTTCTTTGAATTTTTCAAAAACCTCAGGTTTTTCACTCAATTGTTGCGAATAATCAAATGAAATTTGTTCTTTCGATTCTTTTTCAATTGATGACATTTCAAGTGCTTTATTTTGTTTTAATCCGGGACATACTTTGGTGCAATTTTCGCAACCTGTGCAATCTTTAGGTGACACAGTAACGGAAAATTCCAAATCATTTACGCCCATCATTTTCTTGTGCTTGAAATTTTTGGGCGCTTTTAATAACTCATCATTATTTATAGCGTTAATTCGTATGCAGGCGTGCGGACAAACTAGTGAACAAAAGCCACATTGTATGCAGTTTTCCGGTATCCATTTCGGAACAAAACTTGCAGTGCTGCGCTTTTCAAAAGCGGCAGTTGCAATCGGAATAGTTCCGTCTACGCAATTTAAAAATGCTGATACACGTAAATCATCGCCATGCTTATTGTTTATAGGCGTTACGATATTTTTCATGAAATCTTGAAGATTTTTGTTTTCGGAAAAATTTTCATTGGCGTTTGAATTATCATTTTCGGAAATATTTTTCCAAGATTCGGGAATATTGATTTTTTTAATGGATTTCATACCTTTTTCAGCAGCAATATGGTTTAATTTTACGATTTGTTCGCCTTTTTTTGAGTATGTTTTAGTTACTGCGTCTTTTATTAAACTTAAAGCTTTTTCTTCGTCGATTATATTAGAAATTTTGAAAAATGCAGCTTGCAAAACAATGTTTATTCTTCCGCCTAAACCTATATTTCTGCTAATATCAGTAGCATTAACCGTATAAAAATTTATATTGTTCTGTGCAATATATTTTTTTATTTTATTTGGAAGAAGTTTCTCGATTTCGTTTTCATCCCAACTGCAATTTAAAAGAAAATTTCCGCCTGGTTTTATTTCATTAACTATGTTGTATTTGTAGATATATTCAGGGGTATGACAAGCAACAAAATTCGCTTTGTCTACATAGTAAGTCGATTTTATAGGTGAATTTGCAAATCTTAGATGAGAAATAGTTACTCCGCCGGATTTTTTTGAATCATACTGAAAAAATCCTTGCACATATTTTTCGGTGTTATCGCCGATTATTTTTATAGTATTTTTAGCCGCTCCAACAGTTCCGTCAGAGCCAATTCCCCAAAATTTACACGAAAAATTATCGCTCGGAGCGGTTATTATTTCTTTTGATATTTTTAAAGAAAAATGTGTGACATCGTCGTTAATTCCTACTGTAAATCTTTTTTTAGGATTTTCTGAATCCATGTTTTCATATACAGAAAAAATTTGAGATGGAGTAGTGTTTTTAGAACTTAAACCATATCTGCCGGAAAATAATTCGATTTTTCTATTCGATTTTTGAAGCGCAGCCAAAACATCTAAATATAGTGGTTCTCCAATAGAACCCGATTCTTTTGTGCGGTCTAAAATAGAAATCTTTTTTACATTTTCAGGCAAAATTTTAAGTAAATATTCAGCAGAAAATGGTCTGTATAATCTTACTTTTACAAGACCGACTTTTTCGCTATTTAAGAGCATGTAATCAATAGTTTCTTCAATTGTTTCGCAAACTGAACCCATAGCGATTATAATTTTTTCAGCATCATTGGCTCCGTAATATTCAAATGGTTTATATCTCGTGTTCGCTAAGCTATTTATTTTTTCCATATAAGAGTTAACAATATCCGGAACGCTGTCATAATATTTATTGCAAGCTTCACGATTTTGAAAATACACATCATCGTTTTGTGCGGTTCCACGCATTATAGGAGTTTCGGGATTTAATGCGTTTTTTCTGAATTTTTCTAATTCTTTGTAGTCGACTAAATTTTTTATGTCGTCGTAATCCAAAAGTTCAATTTTTTGTATTTCATGTGAAGTTCTGAACCCATCGAAAAAATGTAAAAATGGCACATGACTTTTTATTGCGCTTAAATGGGCTATTAAAGCCATGTGAAAAGCTTCTTGAGGATTATTGGAAGATAGCATGGCGTACCCTGTTTGTCTGCAAGCGTATACGTCGGAATGGTCGCCAAAAATAGAAAGCGCATGAGTCGCGACTGTTCTTGCCGCTACGTGTATAACATTCGGCAAAAGTTCTCCTGCCATTTTGTACATATTCGGAATCATTAATAATAACCCTTGCGAAGACGTAAACGTTGTAGCTAAAGTTCCGGCGGCTAATGCACCATGGACAGTTCCGGCAGCTCCCGCTTCTGATTGCATTTCAAAAACTTCTACAGGTGAACCGAAAATGTTTTTTTTGTTTTGGCAAGAGTATTTATCCGTAACATCTGCCATTACAGAAGACGGCGTAATGGGATAAATTGCCGCAACTTCGCTAAGTGCGTATGCCGCATGAGCACATGCGGTATTTCCATCCATTGTGGTTTTAGTTATTTTTTTATTCAACTGATAATCCCTCCAAGATTTACTTTTTCTGAACTGATTAAAAATATTTTTTCGTCAAATCCGCCACGTTTTTCCTTTTTGCTAAGTCTTACTTTTTCGATTTCTTCAAATGTTATATCTTGATTTTTTATGATGCTGTGTATAACTTCGAATAAATCCGCAAGTTCTTCCGTTAAATGTTCTTTGTTTTCAGCAGAAATAACTTCGGCGCATTCTTCCGTTAGTTTTTCAAAAAGAGCGATTCTATATTCTTCGTTATTTAAAATTTTAATGTCGGGATGACCTCCGTTTTTATTTATAATCTCCGGGATTTTATCTCTGACTAATTTATTGAAATATACTGGTTTATTCATAATTTTTATCCTTTCGATTTTGTCACTTAAATTCAGATTTTAGCACTTTAATTTTAAACAGTATAAAAGATGACGATTTTGCCGAATCAAAGTGTTTTTTTAATTTTGGACACGCTTCGAACATTTCGAATTTAATTTTCAAATCTGTACATTCAGTAGCTTGACCGGTTATTCGCAGCCACTGTCTTATTTTGGGTTTTACTGCCACAATTTGTATATTTCCGTCATTTTTTATTTGTTTGTGTGCGTCGTTGAAAATGCTTGTGGATATATACAAATATTCATTTTTCTCCATTATCGCACCAAAAGGTCTTGCAGCGGGGAAATCTCCGTTTTTTGAGACAACTATAAAATGGTCGCATTCTTTTAAAAAGTCGTATATTTTGCTCATTTTATTTTTTATTATCAGTATGCTTTTGCCCAATAAACTAAGTGTTTAGCTTCTTTTCCGCAGAATGCGCATTTAGTATCTATCTTTTCTTCGTTGTCACGAATGCATCTCGAAGTGAAAGCGGTAATTTCTTTTGATTTTTTCTCGCAGTTTTCGTCTCCGCACCACATTGCTTTTATAAATCCCGGTTTTGATTTTGCAATATTTTCAAATTCTTCAAAATTATGCGCTTCATAGGTCATTTGATTTCTGCGCTCTAATGCTTTTTTATATATTCCTTTACGTAATTTTTCTAAAAGCTCAGGAATGGCAACTTCTATATCGTTTAAATCCACGAATGTTTTTTCTAAATTATCACGTCTTACGACAACGCACTGATTTTTTTCGATGTCTTTAGGGCCGATTTCGATTCTTAATGGTACACCACGCATTTCATATTCGGAGAATTTCCAGCCGGGAGATTTATCTGATATATCTGTTTTTACTCTGCAAATTTTTCTTAATCTATGTTCAATTTCTTTTGCTTTTTCCAAAACACCTTCTTTTTGCATTGCAATAGGAATAATCATAACTTGAACAGGAGCGATTGCAGGAGGAAGCACAAGACCTCTGTTATCCCCGTGAACCATAATGACAGCGCCAATCATTCTTGTCGTACAACCCCAAGATGTTTGATATGGATTTTGTGGTTTATTGTCTCGGTTTTGAAATTCTATATTAAATGCTTTTGCAAAATGATTTCCAAAATAATGACTTGTTGCGGACTGAAGAGCTTTTCCATCATGCATTAATGCTTCTATTGTATATGTAGATTCCGCACCGGCAAATTTTTCGCTTTCGGTTTTTTGACCTTTTATTGCAGGAATAGCTAAATATTTTTCGAAAAAATTGTGGTAAACATCAAGCATTTGCATGGTTTCATCCTTAGCTTCTTCCGCAGTTTCATGGATAGTATGACCTTCTTGCCATTGAAATTCCGCAGAGCGCAAAAATGGACGAGTTGTTTTTTCCCAACGCACCACATTGCACCATTGATTATAAAGTTTTGGTAAATCTCTCCAAGAATGTACAACTTTCGCATAGTGTTCGCAAAAAAGCGTTTCGGATGTGGGTCTTACGCAAAGTCTTTCTTGTAATTTTTCATTTCCGCCATGAGTTACCCAAGCAACTTCCGGCGCAAAACCTTCTATATGGTCTTTTTCTTTTTGAAGTAAACTTTCAGGAATAAACATTGGCATAGAAACATTTTCATGACCAAGTTCTTTGAATTTTTTATCAAGGATAGACACCATGTTTTCCCAAATAGCATAACCATAAGGTTCGATAATCATACAGCCTTTTACGCTTGAATAATCCATTAGCTGCGCTTTTCTTACGATGTCGGTATACCATTTAGCAAAATCATCTTCCATAGCTGTTATTTCTTCGACTTGTTTTTTTGTTTTAGACATAAAATATTCGCTCCCTTAATTTTATAATCATAATTATACACCAATGTCATTATGTTTTTAAAGAGCGAATTTGGTTCGATATCATATTTTAAAATTTTTTGGAATAGGCTTGTGGCATATATAACAGTTTACGTTTCCTAAAGGTATAAGTTCTTTTAAACATTCACTGCAGTAAGGGGTATGTTTACAGGGGAGAAAAGGAAATTGATTGATATTTTTTTCTCATAACACATCACGCATTCCTTTGTCGCGTTTAATAAACGTTTATCAATTTTATCAATCGTGTTGATTATTTTACTTGTTATGGTATGAAAATTTTCTTTTATTGGCATTACCTTTAATAATAATTGGAGTTGTTCTTTGAATTTGGCTAATCCTTCTAATTCACTATCACTTGCTTTAACAAATAGATTGAATTTGAATTTTTTTATTTTATATGGTTGATCATCATTAAAAATTATATCTGTCGAAAAGTTATCTTTATTTTCAAAAGTTTTTTCATCGCTATATTTTTTTAAGATGCTACCCATTTGACCTATAGAAATTTGATTAACAAACACAGAACTACATAACTCTATCTCTTTGCTTAATCTTATAAAGTCTTGCTTTATTGGTTTAAAATCTAGCGTTGCTCCTCTTAAAGCAGAAAAACTAACTTTGGAAATCTTTTTACATTCTAAACTAAGCTTTTTGAATGATTTTAATATATCTTTTATGGCTATTTCAGTTACATTGCCTTTAGAAATATAATTATTCATTCTGTCCTTTAAAAATATAGCTTGTTCTGATAACGATTTTAAATATGGTGCGCTTTTGCTTTTGGGTTTGTTTTCATATTCGCTGTATAGGGCACTCAAAGTACTGCATTCTTTGCTAATTCTATTTTTGAAATTTTCAAAATTTTTTGTATCGATGTCATCTAGCTCAAAGCTAATGCGCTCTGTTTTTGCTAGAAATTTTTTTCTTTTTACGTCAACGTCATGGATTTTACCTTCTACAATCATTTTTGCTTTTTTTAACGGGTTCAATATACTCATGTTTGTTATACACCTTCCAAAAATATTATGTAAATCCAATTATATATAATGCCCATAATTTTCGCAAGTGCAAATAATAAAACTTGTTTATTTTTACAAAGACACAGTTGCTAAAAAATTAAAAATTAAAATTCAAAAATGATTTTAAGAGAGAAAATTATATGAATAAACGAGTAAAATAAAGATTTTATGTTTTGTAATTAAATTTAGTGTTGACAGCATAAATAGTAAAATGATATGATTTATATCGTTAGATATTAATAATATTTTTATAGGAGGATGAACAATGTCTACATACATGCCAAAAAGCAATAATGTTGAACGTAAATGGTATATTATAGACGCAGCCGGAAAACCACTCGGAAGAACGGCAGTTAAAGCAGCAAATTTGCTCCGTGGAAAAAATAAACCAACTTTTACGCCTCATGTTGATTGCGGAGACCATGTAATCATTATCAATTGTGAGAAAGCAGTTCTTACAGGAAAGAAGCTTACTCAAAAATATTACTATCATCATACGGGATATATCGGTCATCTTAAAAGCACAAGATACGATAAACTCATGAGAGAACATCCTGAAAAAGCTATGCATTTAGCAGTAAAAGGAATGCTTCAAAGCAATTCTTTGGGCAGAAAACAAATAACAAGATTACGTGCTATTGTAGGTTCAGCACATAATCACGAAGCACAAAAACCAGAAATGTGGAAAGATGCGGAGGGAAGTAAATAATGTACGAAAAAGAGCCATTC
>CAMJYS010000014.1 GCA_946410005.1 uncultured Clostridia bacterium
GAAAAGAAAGAAGAAAAGAAAGAAGAAAAGAAAGAAGAAAAGAAAGAAGAAAAGAAAGAGGAAGAAAAGAAGAAGAGCGACAGTTTTGTTTCTAGAAACCAAAAATTGATTTCTGGCGGTTTAATAGGCACAGGAGTGTTAACTATAGTCGCGTCAGCTGTTACAATTTTCTGGAACGAAGTAAAAGCAGGTTGTAATTTCGTTGCCGAAAAAGCGGTAGAATTAAAAAATAAAATAGTTAAAGCGGTTAAATAATAAATCTTTTAACTAAATCAGCCACACGATTGTGTGGCTTTTTTATTGGCGATTAAAACCCCCGGCAATGCTGGGGGTAAAAGCTTAAGCGTGATTAGAAAAAAGAATCTCCTTTTGATGTAAAATAGAAGTGCGGCTCAGAACTGCATGAAAAATGACATCAAAAGGAGGACATTCAAATGAATGATAGTAATAGTTTAGCACATACAAAGTGGAATTGCAAATACCATATTTCAAATGCAATCTCTCTTTTTACTTTGTTCTTTTTTTATGCTATCACCAATTTTCAATCCATATATTTGTCATAATTCATAAAAATAAAATTGAATTATAATTTTTAAAATTTGGATATAATCCGCAGGTTCAAATCCTGTCACCTCGACCAAAAATACATTTATAAAATCCGATTGTTTTAAAGCAATCGGATTTTTCTAGTATCTTATAAATTTAGTTTTTTAGTTAGCTTTATTATTTTTGTTAAAAAGCCAAACATATAGCACCATATTAAACAACTGTAATCCCGCAAGAAAAAGCGGCGCCCAAATCGGTAAATTAGTTAGTAATCCTACTATCACAAGAAAAGAAATAATATAAATATTTATTCCGTATATAGTCGATCTGATTTTATAATGTAGAAATTTATTACGCTCATCATTTCGTTCTATATCAACCTTTTTCCATGCGTCAGAATTTTTTCGTTTTTGAAAATATTCCAGCATATTTGCGATACCACCACCAAATATACCGCTTCCTATACCTAATAAAATTCCACTATAATTTTGCATCGCGCTTTTTATTGGTAAAAAAATTCCTAGTAATATAATCGTTATTCCAATTACAATATATACAATCGGTTGTACAATAGTTTTATTTTTCTTAAACATAATTTTTCACTCTCCATAAATAAATATTTCTTCTATCTTTTTGTTGAAAAAAATAGAAAGTTTAAATGCCAATGTTATAGAAGGTTCGTATCTTCCGTTTTCGATTGAATTTATAGTTTGGCGGGAAACTTCTAATTTTTCTGCAAGCTCACCTTGTGTTATTTTTAATTTTTGGCGTAAATTTTCTAAATTATTTTTCAAGCGAACACCTCCTAGTAATTTTAAAAATGTAAAGGTTGCTTGATATAAATCATATCATGCACCATTGCTTTTGTCAAGTACGCTTTACATCTGAGACACTCAAAATTTTTAATATTAGGATTAAATTTGTTTTTTCATTAAAAAACAAAAATTCCTAGTTGACAAAATTTTTGCGTAGTGGTATCATAAGATTATGGTATGCGCCAGTAGCTCAGCTGGATAGAGTGTTTGGCTACGAACCAAGAGGTCGGGGGTTCGAATCCCTCCTGGCGTACCATATATATTTAATATCATTAATCGAGGTGTAACTCAGGTGGTAGAGTGCTTGGTTTGGGACCAAGATGCCGCAGGTTCGAGTCCTGTCACCTCGACCATTTTCGGAAAAAGTTTTCCGAAAAGCTATTGACAATATTTTTTATTTTGTAGTATACTAAGGCAGTAATATTCATGCCGGTGTGGCGGAATAGGTAGACGCAAGGGACTTAAAATCCCTCGGTAGCAATACCGTGCCGGTTCAAGTCCGGCCACCGGTACCATACTTTAAAATCTCAACGTGATTAATCATACGTTGGGATTGTTTTTTGCAAAATTTTTATGCATCATAAAATATTTTAGTTTATTTTCCACAATACACTTGACAAACAAAATTATATTTTGTACAATATAATCCTGAAGAGAGGTTTTGAAAGAAACCTTGCGGAAATTTTGAAAGGTGGTAGATCATTATGTCAAAAGAGAAAAAAGAAAATCTTGTAGGAAAAATTTCGGATAAGGGAACTGAAAATGTATCCGGTGGAGAAATTCAAGAATACAGAGATTTATTGCACAGAAGACGATACAAATTAATCAATGATAAAACAGGAACAGTTGCAAGAACTGGTATATCTAATTTTGACGAAGCATTGGAGTACGACGAAAAATTAAATAAGAAACCGAGCGTACAAATCAATGTAAAAAAATAAATGTTTAAAAAATGAAAGGCGGTAGATTGTTATGGCGGAAGAGAAAAAAGGTTTTTTGAAAGGTATTTCTGACGAAGAAATTGAAAGTTTATCTGGCGGTGCTTCATATTGCATAGAAGAATATGATGACGGCAATGGCAAAAAATGGAGAATAGTTAATGAATTTGACGGTAAAATTGCAATGAGTGGAATAAAAAGTTTTGATGATGCGACAGAATATGCAGGTAAAGCAAATAAAAGTACAACTACCTGGTAATATAAATTAGTTTGACAAATTTCCCTCCTCAAGAAATCGAGGAGGGCATTTGTTTAAAATTTGAATATTGGGTTTTATATGATATATAATTATCTGAATAAGTTTTATTTTGGGTGATTAAAAATGGGATTTGGAAAATTGATAGTAATTGAAGGATTAGATGGTAGTGGGAAAAATACTCAAACTGAACTTTTGATAAATTTTTTTTTGAAAAATAAAAAAAATGCACGTAAAATATCTTTTCCCGATTATTCTTCAAATTCTTCTGCACTTGTGAAAATGTATTTAAATTCAGAATTCGGTAAGAATCCAAACGATGTAAACGCATATGCCGCTACATCATTTTATTCCGTTGATAGATATGCGAGTTTTAAAAAAGACTGGGAACAATTTTATAAAATTAAAGATAGCGTAATTGTTTGCGACAGATATACAACGTCAAATGCTATTTATCAGATGTCAAAACTTGATAAAGTTGAATGGGATGAATATTTAACCTGGCTATTCGATTATGAATATAATAAATTAGGTTTGCCGAAACCTGACATGGTTATTTATCTAAGCGTCCCGGTAGAAGTTTCTCAAAAACTTATGGAAAAACGTTATAATGGTGACGAATCAAAAAAAGATATGCACGAGTCTGATGTCGAGTTTTTAAAAAAATGTATTAAATCAGCCGAGTATATCAGCGAAAGACAAGGCTGGTTTAAAATTAACTGTGTTGAAAATGGGAAAATGAGAGATATTCACAGTATTCAAAATGAAATAATTTCTTATTTACAGAAAGGATGTATTTTGTGATTCCGGAATTTAAAAAACCTCTGGTTGGCGATAAAATTTGGATAAAAAAGATATTTAACCATGAAAACAATATAAATTCGGATTCTTCATTGGGGACTTTATTTCTATGGTCGGATTCATTTGATACGAAAATTTGTAATTTTAATGATATATTACTAAAAAAATGCGGAGACATATACGAATTTCCGAAAGGCTATACGTCTAAAGCGGACCTTAAGAATGCTTTAGAAAATTTAATTTACAACGCAAAAATTAACAGATATGAAAATTTTAAAATCAGTGGGCTTCTGAGCAAGGAAGTTTTAAAATTAAAAGAAATATTTAACGATAAATTTGAAATTATTAAGAAACGTAACGATTTCGAATATATATATAAATCGAAAGATTTAGCTTTATTAAATGGTAAAAAATATCACAGCAAAAAGAATCATATAACTAAATTCAGTAAATTATATAATTGGACATGTAAATATATAAATTTAAATAATAAAGAAAAATATATTAACTTTTTCGAAAAATGGTTTTCTGAACATAATTTTGACGGTAAAAATATTTATGAAAATTCAGAATATAAAGCTATACGGAAAGCTTTTGATTTATACAAAGATTTAGAGTTAGTTGGGATATCAATAGAAATTGACGATAAAATTGTAGCTTGTTCTATAGGTGAAAAAATTAACGATAAAGCTTTTTTAATTCATTTTGAAAAAGCATTATCTGATTACAGCGAAGCTTACAGTGTTATAAATAACGAGTTTGCGAAAATTTTATTTAAAAAATTTGAGTTTATAAATCGTGAAGAAGATTTGGGAATAGAAGGACTTAGAAAAGCAAAGCTTTCGTATAAACCTATAGATTTTATTTATAAATACGATGCTGTTTTAAAGGAGTTTTAATTAATGAGAAAATTTAAAATGGCTAATGAAGAAATGCTTCCGGAACTTAAAAACATTATGTCTGTTTGCTTTCAAGATGTTTTCGAAGTTGTAGATTTATTTTTTAAAAACAGAGTTTGTTTAAATGATTGTTTTGTATGTGAAGAAGACGGTAAAATAGTTTCTGTTTTGCATATTATACCTTCAGAATTGCAAATAAACGGAAAAATATATAAATCCGGATATATATATGGCGCATGTACATTACCGGATTTCAGAAAACGTGGAATAATGAGTGAGTTAATAAAATTTTCCGAAAAAGAAGCCATAAACAGAAATTATAAATTTTTATTTTTAGTGCCGGATAATGAATCGTTGGAAAATTTTTATCAAAAACTTGGTTATCGAAATTTTTTTAAACATAAAAAGATAGTATTAAAAAGAAGTATGATGAATAAATTTTATAATTTTTCCAAGAGATGTAAGTACTTTAATGATGATATAAAGAATATTTCTGAACATATGGAAAAATTACAAAATTTTGTGTATAATGAAAAAAATGTAGTTTTATATAATAACCAAGATTTTGATTACGCTGTAAAGTTATATAATTTTTTCGACGGAAAAGCAGTGACAAATAGGTATGGCTATGCTATTTGTACGCCTGAATTCGAAGGACTTATTATACGTGGGTTTACAGCTGTAAAGCCTTTTAGTGTTTTATTATTGGGACAAATTTATAAGTTATTTCCGAATTTTAAAAATTATATTTTGTTATCCGAAGTTAATAATTATTTTTTTGAATCTCGTGTATTTAATCAAAAAATTCAGCATTTTGGAATGATAAAATGTCTTGATAACAAGATGCATAATTCAATTAAAAACATAAAAAATGCATATCTCGCTTTGGCATTAGACTAAAAAATAACAAAGGAATTTAAAAAAATGAAAGATATAAAACAATTTAAGATGTATATGAGGTTAAAATATAGAACAATTCGAGAAAATATGTCTAAGAGTTATAAACTCAAAATGGATAAAAAAATACTGCATAATATTTCTTTTTTAAATATTTTTAAGAACGCAAAAAGTGTTTTGACTTACGTGTCTAAAGATATAGAAGTCGATACTTTCGATTTAATAAAAAAATGTTTAGACGAAGGCAAAACGGTTGCTGCTCCTGTGTGCAAAACAGAAACTAAACAGATGGGGTTTTATATTATAAATTCCGTTGATGATTTAGAAAAAGGTGCCTTTGGACTTTTGGAACCGAAACCCGACTGCGAAGAATTAACAGATACAAAAAACAGTGTTTGTATCGTTCCCGGATTTTGTTTTGACAATAACGGATATAGGCTTGGTTATGGATACGGATACTATGACAGATATTTGGAAAATTTTGAAGGCAAAACGATAGGAATATGTTACAGTAACTGTATTGTAAATAGATTGAGGACCGGCAAATTTGATAAGCCCGTAGACTATTTGGTAACCGATAAATATATAAAGCAAACTGAGTATAATAATTTTGCTCCGATTAGAAAGTAGGAAAAATAAAATATGGCGTCAAGAAAGAATAATATAAGCACTAAGAACAATTCTGCGTTTAAAATAGCGTGGTTTACGTTTTTAGTTTTAATTTCCATATTATTTTCAAGATATATTTTGGTAGGCATAAACGATATGTTGGCGGTAAGTAAACCGGCTGGCACAGTTGTCGTGGAAATTCCGGAAGGAGCTTCGCTGAGAAAAATTGCTGAAATTTTAAAAAATAGCGAAGTAATATACGAAAAAGAATTTTTTGAGATTTACGTGAGGCTAATGAGAGTATCAAAGAAGTTTGTTACAGGTGTCTATGAACTCGAAACGAATATGGATTATCAGGAAATAATAGAAAAACTACAGGATTCAAGTAATTTGAAAAATGTGGTGGAAGTAACTTTTACTGAAGGTATGAATGTTTTTGATTATGCCGAACTGTTGGAAAAAAATAAGATATGTAAAAAAGATGAATTTTTGACAATGGTAAATTCCGATAAATTTGATTCAAAATACGATTTTCTTAAAGAAATCAATAATTCTCAAAACAAAATTTATAAATTGGAGGGCTACTTGTGGCCTGATACATATAAATTTTATCAAGACGAAAAAGCATCGACTATTATAGAAAAAATATTGTCTAATTTCCAGAAAAAAGTTTCTATAAAAGAGAAATTTGAAGGATTTTCAGAGAATAAAAGTATAATAGAACTTGCGAAATCTAAAAATATTTCTTTGGACAAGCTTTTGAATATTGCTTCGTTAATCCAAGCAGAAGCTGCAAATAAAGAGGATATGTATTTGGTTTCCTCGGTAATATGGAATAGACTTGACACAATGAATAATGGTGGAAAAAGTATATTTAATGAATTTTCTTTAGAAATTTTACGTATAGATTCAACAATTAATTATCCTTATAAGAAAAATAGCAAAAATGTAAATAAAAGTGTTGACAAACTTAAAGAAACGTGCTATAATACATATAAGATCAAAGGTTTACCAGCTGGAGCAATATGCAATCCAGGCAAAGATGCTATTATAGCAGCGATTAATCCATCTAAAACGGATTATTATTATTACTGCCATAGTAAATCAGGCGCCGCTTTTTATGCTCGTACAAATCAGGAGCAAATAGCAAACCTCAAAAAAGCTGGACTTAGATTATAATTATTTATATAATAATAAAAAGAGGAGAAAAATATGACTTTTAAGGAATTTGTTGATAATTATGTTATACCAACTTTCCAGGTGGTGTTAATTTGCGAGGCAGCATATGTTGTATGGCTAATACCAAATATGTTGATTTGTGCTACTGATAAATTGTGCACTACTGCTGAAAAAATTGCCCAAAATGGAGGGCTTTTTAAAGGTGTGAATATTAATAATAGCGTTCTTAGTAGGGACCAATAGTTAATTAGTATTAAAAAATGATAGAATTTTTAGATGGTAAAGAGGTGATATTAAAATGAAAATAAATGCTTTACAATTGATTAAATATGTAGCATCTTGTGTATTTACTACCATTACTGTTGTTACGGTTAAAAAAATGCCTAATGTTATACAAGAGTGTGGCAATATATTTGAAACAAATAAATGGAGCTTGAGATGGAATTTTGCGCTGGGATTAGGTAAAGATGCAGTAAAAAAGGTTGGACAAAAGTTTGATGAGATAAAACCTGATTATACTTCTACGGATGGAAAATTAGTTTTACCAGATGGCACTATACCAGGAGATTATAATGGCCCTAGTACGACTCGTAATATCTCGGAAGATATAAATACAATAAAAAACGCTATTGTAGATACAGCTTGCGACTTAAAAGAAAAAGTGTCAAATTGTGTTTCAAAAACTATTGATAATGTAGAAAATATATCTGAGGGTATTAAAGATACAATAGGGCTTTTAAATTATTCAGGCGATGACAAAAATTCAAAAGGAATGTTTGATGAAAATTTATTTAGTAATATGAATAAATCATTTGATGATGACGATGATTTCTATGATTTTCTTGTTAGTGGCGAAGATAGTTCTGTTGAATTACCAAAAGAAGATAAGGTTAATAAATCTGATGGGAACCACACATCTGAAATGCTAGAAACTTCTGAAGGTTCTCATAATTTTGATAAATTACATCGGAGACTATGAATGAAAATTTTGCCAATACTAGTTGTATAAAATAATGCGACTAGGATTGGTATTTTTATGTATAAAAGAATTTCAGTTTTGTTTGGTATATTTATGATTTTATTTTGCGGAATGTTTTTTATGATAGATTATTTATCGAATAAAGAAAATTTGCGAGATGTGGCGCTAAATCAGCAGTCTTACAATCTTAAAATTTCCGATGTTCGAGGCAATATTTATGATTGCAACAACAAATTGCTCGTCAATAAAGAAAAAAAATTAATTGCGGCGGTCATTCCTTGTACGGAATCTTTAACTGCGCTTACAGGTGTCGTTGAAGATTCAAAAAAAGAGGAGCTTTATAGTAAATGTTCAAAAAATGTACCATTTACAATAGAAATTATGAAACCGGTAAAGTGCCAGTATGTGAAAATTTTTGAAGTTCCTATAAGATTTTCAGGAATAACTTTAGCACCGCACATTATAGGCTATCTTTCTGGCGACAAAATCGGCGTTTGCGGAATAGAAAGAGAGTATAATGATTATTTATCCGGAAAAGATCAATGTATATGTGTAAAATATGATATCAATGCCGCCGGAAAGCTTCTTTCCGGAAAAAAAGAATTCATAAAAGATAAATCTTACTTAAATTCCAAAGGAATAGTTTTGAATATTGACGAGAAAATACAAACCATCGCAGAAGAAACAGCCGGTAAATATATAGACAGAGGTGCTGCGATTGTTTCGGAAGTGCCTAATTGCGAATTAAGGGCTTGTGTCAGTGTTCCTGGATTTTCTCCGCAAAATATAGTCCCGTATTTAAATGATAAAAATTCCCCGTTATTAAATAGAATTCTTGCATCATTTAATTTAGGTTCGATATTTAAAATAATAACGTCTGCGTCAGCAATTGAATATGGAATCGATTCAAATTTTGTATATGATTGTCAAGGTTCAAATAAAGTCGAAGATGCAACATTTAGATGTTACGGTGGTAAAAAGCATGGAGAAATAAATATGGAACAGGCAATGGCTTATTCCTGTAATGGCTATTTTGTTGAATTAATAAAAAAAATCCCCCCTAATTTTATTTTAAAAATGTCAAAAAAATTCCGTTTAGGACATAAAATAAAAATTACGCCCGAAATGATTTCATCGGGCGGCGTTTTGCCATCGCTTGAAAGCCTTGAAAATATTAAAACGCTTGCCAATTTTTCATTTGGTCAAGGCAAATTGATGGCTACTCCACTGCAAGTTATAGGTATTGTAAATTCGGTTGCATCAGGCGGTATATATTTCAATCCAAAGTTAATAAAAGGGCTGTGTGATGAAAATATGAAAATTGTGAATAAAAAAATAATTAGAGATGAACGAGAAAGGATAATTTCAGAGAATACCGCAAATAAATTGAAGGATTATATGCGTGCATCGATTGAATACGGAACGAGCCTGAAAGGTAAGTCGGAATTTGTAACAGCCGGAGCGAAAACTTCCACAGCTCAAACCGGAATTGTTGAAAACAATAAAAAAGTTGAACAATCTTGGATAGCTGGATTTTTTCCGTTTGATAATCCTAAATATTGTGTTGTGGTTTTGTCGGAAGCGGGGCGTGGTGGCGGAGAAAGTTGCGGGCCTGTTTTTAAGGAGATATCGGAGCGCATAACAACTGAAATTTTGAATTATAATTGATATATGTATTGAAACACCTCTTTCGAATCTGAGAGAGGAGTTTTTTTATAGTAAATTTCCTCTTGAACGTCGGAAATAGCGCTTCAAGGGGAATTATTTTGCGAATTTTTATTAAATTAAGAAATATTTTTATCGAAAATAACAGAGCGAAAATGCCGTTTTGTACAATTTAGTATTAAATAAAATAAAAAATATTTATTTTATACAAAAAATATTTGACAAATAAAAATATATAGTTTATTATATATAATGAAGTCGATTTTCGACAACAAAATTTTATTTCAGAAAGGTTGATGTTTTATGCCAAAACCAGGGGTACAATTAGATGAGCATTCAGCAATGATAGTTTCGAAATATTTTAAAACGAAGGAGGATTTTAAAAATTTAGAATTGGCGTGTAAAAAATTCGGTGATAATATTGAAAAATTTCGTTATAATCCTATACCACTAACAGATAAAAAAACAAGAGGTTTGTTTCCAAACCTAGAAACACAGTATATTTATAGTGAAGAAGATACAGTTTTTACAGACGGAAAAATTAAAATGTATCACATAGAAAAAAATGTTAAATTTTATAAATGCCCAAACGTTAATGCGTTAACATCAATTAAGCTTTACAAAATGGAAAAAATAACAGGAGTTATGTTTGCTGATTTGAAAAAAATTAAAAAAATTATACTTCCAGATAGTGTGGAAGAAATTGGTGAAGGGGCTTTTGCGGGTTGTGCAAGTTTAAAAGAAATAACGCTCCCTAATAGTGTTAAAAAAATAGACTTGGATGCTTTTGCAGGTTGCGAAAGTTTAGAAGAAATAATTATCCCAAATAGTATGAAAGAAATCGGTAGATTTGCTTTCCGTTACTGCATAGGTTTAGAAAAAATTACAATTCCGAATAGTGTGAAAGAAATTGGTGAAGGGGCTTTTGATGAATGCGCAAATTTACAAACGGTGTATATGAAAGGCGGCGAATTCCACGATGCATTAAAGCAAGAAATAATGGATCAGTGCGGACACGAAGTAGAGTTTGTTAGAAAATAGAATATTATAAGCTATGTAAACCCCTCTTTCAAGTTTGAAAGAGGGGAAAATATTTTGCTGAAAAAACAAAAATAAGATTCAAACTGAGATTCTCAATTCAAATCTTATTTTAAAATGTTGGCACTTTCTTATTTTCCCAGGCCGGCCAGTTGTTCTCAGCGGCATCGACCTGCCCGGTCTCAAGCGCCGAGT
>CAMJYS010000015.1 GCA_946410005.1 uncultured Clostridia bacterium
AGATTGATACGTGTGACTGGAGTTCAGACGTGTGCTCTTCCGATCTTTTCGATTCTTGTAGAAGGTAAAAATGCTTATGGGTTTTTAAGAGGAGAAAACGGCGTTCATAGATTGGTTAGAATTTCCCCGTTTGATTCTTCAGGAAGAAGACATACTTCTTTTGCATCGATAGAGGTAATACCTGAGATAAACGACGAAATAAAAATCGAAATTGCTCCGGAAGATATAAAAATGGACGTTTTTAGAGCAAGTGGAGCAGGCGGACAACATGTTAACAAAACTTCATCTGCAGTAAGGCTTACGCATATACCGACGGGTATAGTTGTTGCGTGTCAAAACGAAAGAAGCCAATTTCAAAATAGGGATACCGCTATGAAAATTCTGAAATCTAAATTGGTTGAGATAAAAGAGAGGGAACACCTCGAAAAAATCGAAGATATAAAAGGCGTTCAAAAAGAGATTGCGTGGGGTTCTCAAATACGTTCCTATGTTTTTATGCCGTATACGCTTGTAAAAGACCATAGAACTGGTGCAGAAATAGGAAACGTCGAGTCCGTTATGAACGGCGAACTCGACGAGTTTATAAACGCATATTTAATTTCTAACGTTTAGATTTTATTTTTTTATTGACTACTCTTTTTCCACCAACTTTTGTTGCAGATTTAGCGCCTTTATTGCGTAATTTTTGTTCCATTTCTATTTTCTCATTTTCTTTATTTTTTTCGTTAGTATTGCCTTTCGATTGAGTTGGCGCCATTTCGACTTTTTTCTCGGTATATTTTTTTAATTCTGGTATGAATGTTCTAACGCAAGAGCCTTCGGTAACCAAATGTAAAAACCATATTATTATTTTTTTTGTGAATAAATCATTACAAGCTTCATATGGCTTAAGAGTTTCATCAGTTACTAAATCTGTTTGTTGTACGATATCTTTATAATACTTTCCAATGCGAGTATTTTTTAAATAATCGCAGAACATATCTAGTTCGCGTTTTATTGTTTCTTCATTTGTACCGAGTTTTGATTTTTTACTATTTATCGTATCGTGAATATCTTTAAATGTAGTGTAAAGGGGATCGGTTTCAGAAAACTTATCTTTGACTACCTTTTGAGACTCTTCTGTTAATTTCACAATTTCTTTTAATTTTCTTTCTATCGAATCCTCGATCTGTAATTTAAAGTTTCCGTATTCGCCACGCGCTAATATATTTAGCTCGCTTTCGAGGTTAAATTTGGCGCGTCTTAATATATCGATAGTTTCCTTCTGCAAACTTTTTTTACAATTATTCAACAAAAATTTTATTTCTGCTAGCTCTAAATTTTGGCAAGCCTTTGAAGCGGGGAGTGAACTAAACATTGCTAATCTATTTGAATATTTTTGTACCATACCGCTATATGCACCAAACTTTTTTTTGGCTTTTAACATTTCTTCAAAAGTCTCTACAGGATGTTGCATAGCAAATGATATATTAGTATCGGTAAATAAACTATTTTTATTTATTATATCAATAACATCTTTTAATTCTAACAGTTGATCGGGTAATTTAGAAAATGCTTCTAATACATTTTTTTCAATATCTTCTAAACTGCTTTTAGGGCTGTTTAAGGTATAATTAGCTATTTCTTTAGCTAATTCACCTGTTATTTTTTCGTTTATATAATTGCTGAAAATTTCTGAATATTCTTCGATTTTTAATGTTTTAAAAATTGATACGGAATATTTATTGTAATCGTCTATATGATTATTAATTTTCTTAATTAATTTTTTCTTGTCCAAAGGATGAACCCCACTGTATTTTATGTTTTTTATATGATCGAGCTTTTTTACTGCCATGATGTATTTCCCCTTTCAAAATTATATTTGTTTATATTATATAAAATAAAAAATAACATTGTCAAGTTAATTGGCAATGTTCGCTGAAAATCAATTTATAAAATATTTCGATATTTGTTGTAGAATTCTGTGAAATGACCATTTTCTAATGCTTTTCGGATTTCTTCCATAAGTGTGTTGTAAAAATATAAATTATGAATAACCGCAAGCCTCATTCCTAGCATTTCACCACTTTTCAAAAGATGTCTGACGTATGCTTTGGAGTGATTTTGGCATGTTGGGCAATCACAACGCTCGTCGATTTTTGAGTCATCGGTTGCATATTTTGCATTTAAAATATTTATCGCACCATTCCAAGTGAATAATTTCCCGTGTCTTGCGTTTCTGCTTGGCATAACACAGTCCATTAAATCTACACCTCTGGCTACCGCTTCTAAAATATTTCTTGGAGTTCCAACCCCCATTAAATATCTTGGCTTATCTTGTGGCATATATGGCTCTACTGCTTCAATAGTTTCGTACATCTCTTCAGTAGGCTCTCCAACGGCAAGTCCTCCGATCGCATATCCGTCAAGGTTCAATTCGCAAATTTCTTTCATATGTTCAATTCTTATGTCTTTATACGTACTTCCTTGATTAATTCCAAAAAGCATTTGTTTTTTATTTATAGTATCGTCTAAACTATTCAGTCTCGACATTTCTGCTTTGCAACGTTTTAGCCATCTTACTGTTCTTGCGCAAGAATCTTTTGTGTACGAATATTCCGCAGGGTTTGCTATGCATTCATCAAACGCCATCGCGATAGTCGAACCCAAATTAGATTGAATTTTCATGCTTTCTTCCGGCCCCATAAATATTTTATGCCCGTCTATGTGAGAAGAAAATTGTACACCTTCTTCGGCTATATTTCTCAGTTTTGCCAAAGAAAATACTTGGAATCCGCCACTGTCTGTTAAAACAGGACCTTCCCAGTTTGTGAATTTTCGTATGCCACCTAATTTTTTTACAACTTCATCTCCCGTACGCAAATGAAGATGATATGTATTACAAAGCTGAACTTGGCATTTAATATTTCTTAAATCGATTGCCGAAACAGCTCCTTTGATTGCACCACAGGTTGCAACGTTCATGAATCCGGGCAATTTTACAGTTCCGTGAGGTGTTTTGAATTCTCCTAATCGAGCATTCATTTCTTTCTTTTTTAATTCGTACATTTTTGAAATTCTCTCCAATAAAAAATTTATTTTGTTGTATAATTAAACTTAATGAGTTTATTTTGAAAGGAAGTTTTGAACCATGAAAGCTTTTTTAGCTATTAAATATTACGACGACATGCGTAACAAAAACTTGATAGAGGAAATTTGTAAATCTCTTGAATTTCAAAAATTTGAAGTTTTTGCTTTTGCAAGAAACGTCCAAAAATATGGCCCATGTAATTTAAGCGGGGCTGAAGTTATGGAAAAAGCTTTTTATGAAATAAAAAGTTCCAATGTTTTCGTAATAGATGCTTCTGAATTAAGTATAGGAATTGGCGTAGAAGCCGGGGTTGCTTATTCAAACAATATACCGATATATCTATTTGCCAAAAACGGAGTCTATGTTTCCGAGTCGATAAAGGGAATAGCTAAAAAGAGCTTTTTTTATAATGAACCATGCGAAATAAAGACGTTTAAAATATTCTAGTCGTTGTTTATGAGATTTTTCATTTTATACAGACCGGGCGTTTTATTCAAAATATACTTTGCTGCATTAATTGCACCATTAGCAAAAATATTTCTAGATGCTGCGTGGTGTGAAATCGTTATAATCTCATCTTTTCCGGCAAATATAACTTCATGGTCGCCTGTAATTGTTCCTCCACGAATAGAATGAATTCCAATTTCATTTTTCTTTCTTTTTTCACGAGAAGTAGTGCGATTATACTTATATTCATACTTTTCATCTAAATGTTCAGAAATTCCGTTAGCAATCATTAAAGCGGTACCACTTGGAGCATCGATTTTTTGGTTATGATGCTTTTCGATTATTTCTATATCAAAACTGTCGCCAAGAACATTAGTCGCCTTTTGACATAATTCAATTAATAAATTAATTCCCAAAGACATATTACCTGAATAAAACACAGGGATATTTTTAGAAGCTTCATTAATTTTTTCGACTTGTTCTTTTGAAAAACCGGTTGTGCATATAACTACCGGAAGTTTTTGATTTTGTGAGTATTCAAGAATAGAATTTAAAGCCAGAGGATTAGAAAAATCTATAATTATATCAGCTTTAATGTTAACATCATTTATTGAACTGAAAATAGGGAAAGACTTACTGCTATCGGGTTTTATATCCACACCGGATACAATGTTCATATTACAAAATTTTTGCGACTCGTTTACAATAGCTTGTCCCATTTTACCATTACAACCACATAAAATTATATCCATAAAATAAAAGCATCGATTATACAAATCGGTGCTTTTTCACCACCTTGCAATTATTTAATTAAGGAATATTCTTTTAAAATTTCTTTTAGTTTTTCGTAATTGCTTTCACTTAAAATATCCAAAGGCATACGACATCTTCCGGTATTAAATCCCATTAGATTTAAAGCCTCTTTTACTGGAATAGGATTTACATCGCAGAACATAGCGTTCATTAATTTAAGGTATTTTAGCTGAATTTCTTTGCTTTTTTCTGTATCGCTGTCAAAGTAACTTTGAACCATTTCGTGACATTCTTTCGGACAAATATTTGAAAATACGGATATCACTCCTATTCCTCCGAGTGATAAAATCGGTACAGTTTGGTCGTCATTTCCGGAGTATACAGCAAGATTATCTTTGCAAAGAGAAATTGTTTCAGCTAATGAAGATATGTCGCCACTTGCTTCTTTTACCGCAACAATATTTTCGTGTTTAGAAAGTTTAAGATACGTTTGAGGTTTAATCGAAACGCCGGTTCTTGAGGGAACGTTATATAAAATTATAGGAGTTTTTACTCTGTCAGCAATGTACTCATAGTGCTTTATAAGTCCCGATTGAGAAGTTTTGTTGTAATAAGGAGTTACGATTAAAAGTCCGTCTACTCCGAGTTTTTCTGCGCTTAAAGAATTTCCCAAAGCTTGTTTTGTGTTGTTGCAACCGGTTCCTGCAATAACAGGGATTCTTCCGTCAACTTTTTTTACAGTAAATTCAATTAAGTTATTTCTTTCTTGACTGGAAAGCGTAGCGGATTCTCCGGTTGTGCCACAAGATATAATGGCATCTGTTCCGTTTTTGATTTGAAACTCTATTAAATTTTCAAGTTCATCGTAATTAACAGAGCTGTCAGAATTCATAGGAGTTACAAGAGCAACCCCAGCACCCTTAAATATAATTTTTTTCATCTTTCATTCCCCCGAAAATAAATTTTATTGTATATATCCTTCTCTGCAGAGCATTTCAGCAAGTAAAATTGCGCCTCCGGCGGCACCTCTTATTGTGTTATGACTCATGCAAACAAATTTTATATCATATTGAGAATCTTTGCGTAATCTACCAATCGATATTCCCATACCATTTTCGATATTGCGGTCTAATTTTATTTGAGGCCTGTCATTTTCATCAAAGTAGTGTAAAAATTTCTTTGTTGAACCGGGAAGGTCTTGACTTTGTTTACAACACTTGAAATTTTTTATTTTTTGAATTGCTTCTTCTGGTGAAATTTTGTTTTTAAATTTCGCAAAAACAGCAGCTGTGTGACCATCGGAAACAGGAACACGAAAACATTGAGAAGTTATGCAAATATCTTTGTTGTTAATTATTTCGCCGTTTTCAATTTGTCCCCAAATTTTTAGCGGTTCCTGCTCGGATTTTTCTTCTTCGCCGCTAATGAACGGAATAATGTTATCTACCATTTCAGGCCAAGTTTCAAAACTTTTTCCTGCACCTGAAATTGCTTGATATGTACAAACCAAAATATCGCTTATGCTGTTTTCAAAAAGAGGATGTAGTGCAGGAACATAGCACTGTATAGAGCAATTCGATTTTACAGCGATAAAACCTCTTTTAGTTTTCAAACGATTTTTTTGATATGGAATTATCTCCATATGATGTGCATTTATTTCTGGAATTATCATCGGTATGTCCGAAACCATTCTGTTTGCACTGTTATTAGAAATAACCGGACATTCTAGTTTGGCATAAGTTTCTTCGAGTAATTTTATATCATCCTTGTTTGTATTCAATGCGCAGAAAACGAAATCAACGCTATCGGCTATTTTTTTTGCGTCTTTGCATACATCAAGAACTTTTAAATTTAATATTTTTTCCGATATTTTGTTTTTCGGATTTGTTTTATTTTTTATAGCTTCTCTGAAAGTTTTTTCGGCAGATTTAGAACTTGCCGCAAGTATATTTATTTCAAACCACGGGTGATTTTCTAAAAGTGATATGAACTTTTGTCCGACCATTCCGGTGGCACCTAATATTCCAACTTTAAATTTTTTCATTTTATTTAGAGCACGACTTAATTTTTTATTTCTGAATTTATACTTAGTCAATTTTGAAATTTTTCGGCTCTTGTCACCGCCCTTAATATTCTTAACTTCTCTTATCATAATATCATTATATTTAACAAAGTGTCAAACTGATAATTCGAAGAAGTGGAAATCATTAATTTTATTTTTAAATGAATATTTGATTGATTATCGTCGAATAAAAAATATAATTAAATATAATAAAATATAATTGATTTATTTATTATAACGTGATACAATTAATCTGTATTCAAGAAATTTTGCTAGCGTTTTTTTGAAATTTAACTTAAAAACAGTATTTATATAGGAGGACTTTTATGTCTAATTTTTCAAAAATTTCTAAAAGTGTAAAAAAATCACTTTGCGTATTAGCGTCAGCTTCATCTATATTTTCAATTTTACCAACTGCAATGGCTATGAAACCAGCCCCCGAGACAAATTTATCTAAAAAAAGCATAAGTCAATTAGAACTTACTGAATTTGGTAAAATGCTTTTATTGCATGAATATGTTCAAGAATGTTTAGAAAAATCAAGAAAAGCACTTCAAAAATCATATAATATGATGAAATTGGAGTATAAGTACGCAACAGAAGGTTATAAGCCATATTTTGAATGGGTTTTGGAAAATATTATTTCAAAAAAAGAACAAGAAATGTATGTAAATAGATTTATCTCTGATGTAGAAGAATGTAAAAAATTGTTCAAAGTTGATAAAATGATTTTGGATAAAACCGGAATTGGAAACTGCAGGAGCGGAGTAGGAGCTATCTATTTTGAATCGATAAAGCTTGGGTTGACTCCATTTATGATCAATTTTTCATGCAATGGTCAAGCTCATTCGTCGATTATAGTTAAAGATAAAGAAGGCAGAATTTATTTATTTGATTACCATGATGCTTTGTATACTGTTTTAGAATACAAAAAATATGAACCTATAAATCTATCAGGCGAAGATGGTATAATAAAATTAAATGAGTATATTAATGGAAAGTTATCATTAGATGTAACGCAAACTCGAGTTGTCATATTAAATTTAAACCGTGAATTCTTTCTTGAATTCTTTAATAGTAGAATTGTTTCAAAAAACAAATTGGGTGACATATCGGAATTTTTTTTGAAATATGTAAAAGAAAATTAAGTTTTATCCCAACAATCGGCGTTTTTTATATTGTAATCTTTCGAGTTGAAAGTCGGATTAAGTCCGGCTTTTTTCTGCTTTTTGTAATCTTTATAGCAGACCATAAATTTATCTGTTAAACACACTATCGAAATAAGATTTACAATAGCTAGCATGGCCATGGCGATATCTGCTATATTCCAAACTATTTTGGGGCTTATAAGACATCCCAAAGCGACTGCCGAAAAACATATCGCTTTTAAAATAGTCGTAAATTTAGCACTGTTTTTTATAAATAAAATATTTGGTTCAGAAATGCCAAAGTTTCCTATTATTGCGGAAAATGCGAAACATACTACCGAACAAGCTATGAAATATGAGCCCCAACCGCCAACTTGCGATGTTACGGCGGTTTGCATTAATGGTACGCCTTGCATATCAGTGCTTAGTGGAGTTTTTGAGAGCAAAATGATAAATGCAGATGTTGAGCATATAAGCATAGTGTCTATGCAAACGGATAAAACTTGCATGATTCCCTGTTTCATCGGATGTGTTGTATCAGCAGTTGCTGCCGAGTTTGGTGCACTACCCATGCCTGCCTCATTAGAAAGAAGGCCTCTTTTTATTCCCATCAATATTACACTTCCGGCGAATCCTCCCGAAATTGATTTGAAGTCAAAAGCATCTTTAAAAATCAGAACAAAAATTTCCGGTATTCTATAAAAATTTGTTACTAAAATATATAATCCCAAAAGTAAATATGTGGTTGCCATAAAAGGTACTAAATATGACGAAACAAAGCTTATTCTATATATTCCTCCAAAAACGACCAATGCGATTAATGTGGTAAAAACAATGGCTATTACAATCGGCCAAAACGTATTTCGATAATCAGGAATAAGAGTTTCGAAAGAAGTCGACATATTGTTTGCGTGTAAAGCACTAAAGGCAAACATATAGCAAAATATAAATAAACAAGAAAACAAAATTCCAATTTTCTTTTTTCCTAATGCATATTTTATATAATAAGCAGGTCCACCGATAAATAATCCGGTTTTAGGGTCTTTTCTTTTATACATTTGTGCGAGAGTAGATTCTACAACCGAAGATGCCGAACCTATAATTGCCATTATCCACATCCAAAATATCGCACCAGGTCCACCCGTTACAACGGCAATTGCAACTCCGGCTATATTAGCTGTACCGACTTTCGAAGCGGTGCAAGTCATTAAAGCTTGAAATGATGAAACATTTCCTTTTTTAGATTTTTCCGTCATATAACTGATTGCACTTGGTATCATTTTTATTTGGGAAAATTTCAGCTTTATTGAAAAGTAAATTCCGGAAGCGATTAATAGCCATAGTATTACGTAAACATAAATTTTATTGCTTAAAGATTCAAGCACAATGTTTATATATTCCAAAAACATTCAATCCTTTTCTCAGATAATTTCTTTAATGGCAAGTTTATCATTTTAACAATTTAAAATCAAATCAATTGATTTATAGGTTTGAATAAAAATATTCAATGTGATAAAATTTTAAAGCATTAAACATTAATAAGGAGTTTGTGATTAGTTATGGATATTGAAAAAATATATAGGACATGGGTTGAAAATGTAAGAGATAAAGAACTTTCAGATGAGCTTAAAAAAATCGAGAATGATGAGAAGATAAAAACGGAAATTTTTTATAAAAACATAGAATTCGGAACGGCGGGATTGCGTGGAATAATAGGTGCCGGAACAAATCGAATGAATATATATACAGTTAGGTTGGCTACGCAAGCTCTTAGCAATTATCTTAATGAAAACTATAAAAATCCTTCGGTGGTTATTTCTTACGATTCCAGAAAAAATTCCAAAAAATTTTCATACGAAGCCTCAGCGGTTTTGGCTGCAAATAATATAAAAGTTTATATAACAGAAAAACTTCAGCCTACACCATTTTTGTCATTTTGCGTTAGGAATTTGAAATGCAGTGCGGGAATAATGATAACGGCCAGCCATAATACTGCTGAATATAATGGATATAAATGTTACGGTGAAGACGGCGCACAAATTTCAGAAGATATTTCCAAGAAAATTTATGATATTATGTGCAAAATAGATGTGTTTAAAGATATTAATATTTGTAATTCCAAAGACATGTTTGAAAAAAATATTATATCTTTTGTGCCGAAATCAACTTATGAAAATTATCTCAAAAAAGTTTATGAGCAAAGTTTACAAAACTTTCCAATATATAATCTGAAAGTTGTTTATACACCCTTGAATGGTTCCGGAAATGAATTTGTAAAAAAAGTTTTATCATCATCAGGTGTAGATATTTGTTCGGTTAAATCTCAAGAAATGCCTGACGAAAATTTTTCCACTTGTCCCTATCCAAATCCGGAAATTTATGAGGCATTTTCTGAGGCCATAAAAGTTTCAGAAGAAGTAGATGCCGATTTAATTTTAGCCACTGACCCTGATTCGGATAGACTTGGTGTTTGTGTTAAATCAAACGGAAAATACAGGGTTTTGAGCGGAAATGAAATAGCGGTTTTGCTTTTCAATTATATTATTATGCAGAAGAAAGAGTTAAATTTACTTGAAAATAATCCTATTGTAATCAAAACAATAGTGAGTACGCCGATGATAGATGAAATCGCTAAAGCGTATAAGTGCAGTGTGTTAAATGTTTTTACAGGTTTTAAAAATATAGCCGCCGAAATTTTAAAATTAGAAAAATCGGGAGAGGAAAGCAGATATATTTTTGGATTCGAAGAAAGTAACGGATATTTAACAGGTACATATGTAAGAGATAAAGATGCAGTTTCTGCGGCATTGGTATTTTGCGAAATGGCATCATACTACAAGTATAAAAATAAAAATGTCATTGATGTTTTGAGTGAATTATATGAACAATATGGCTATTTTTCCGAAAAAACATTGAGTTATCATTTAGATGGGCAAGACGGTTTAAATAAGATTCAGAAAATAATAGATTTTTTTATTAATTATAGAGAAAAAAATATTATGAATTTAGAAATCAGTAAAATTTATAACTATTTTAAAGGAGAAATTTTTGATTTAGAAACAAACGAAATTGTAGATAATGCTTTAAAAAAATCAAAAGTTTTAGGTTTTGATTTAAAAGACGGTAGCAAAATTATCGTTCGTCCTTCAGGAACCGAACCAAAAGTGAAATTCTATTTGCTTGTAAAAGCTGAAAGTAGAGATGACTCGCTAGTAAAAATAACTAAATTAAATGAGTTTGTAGATAAAAAGATTATAAAAATTATAGCACTGATAAATGGTTCGAAAGAATCGGAAAGG
>CAMJYS010000016.1 GCA_946410005.1 uncultured Clostridia bacterium
AAACAAAATTCAAGGGGTGTTTTTATAAGTGAAGCTTGTAATGGCAATAATGGAGAAAAATGATTCTAATGTAGTTATGGACGGGTTGACATCTGAAGGGTTTCAAGTTACTAGAATGGCATCAACCGGCGGTTTTTTGAGGTCCGGAAATACAACACTTATAATTGGCGTAGAAGATAATCAAACAAATAAGGTAATAAACATAATTTCAAAATACAGTAGTAAACGCCAGACTGTATTGGAAAATAATAATTCAATTTTCCCCGGAACCATATCCTCGGCTCCGTTTACCGTAACTACCGGTGGAGCAATTATTTTTGTATTAAATGTAGACAGATTTGAAAAAGTTTAAATGGGGGAATTTCTTTGCAATCAAGTGAAAAATTGTTATATAATTTAGCTTTTTCAAAAAACATTTCACATGCAAGTATTTTTGAGTGTTCGGATTCACATACATCTTTAAAAATTGCAAAAGATATAGTGAAAATTTTGATTTGTAATGATAAAAAAAACAGACCATGTAATGTATGTTCGAATTGCTTAAAAGTTAATAAAAATTCACATGCTGACGTTAAATTTATAGGTTTATCCGAAGCGGACAACTCTATAAAAGTTGATGATATAAGATTTATACGAAGTGATTGTTTTATTGCATCAAATGAAGGAAGTTGTAAATTTTATATAATAAAAAATGCCGATTATATGACGATTCAAGCACAGAACGCTTTAATAAAAGTTCTTGAAGAACCTCCGAAGAATGTATATTTTATTTTGCTTTGCAAATACAGCACTAATCTTTTGGAAACAATTAGGTCTCGTTCTCAAATTTTTTCGATAGGTTGTGAAGATAATTCAGAAAACGAAGAATTTATTTTATCTAAAGATATTTTAGAAAGTGTTTTTGAAGGCAATGAAATTGAGTTGCTTAAACTGTTTTCAAGAATTCCAAATAATAGAAAATTTTTGAAATCTATAATCGAAAACATAATCAGCGGTTTGCTAAATTCAGATAAAATCGAAAATATGAATTTATATAAACTGACCGTCGTAATTCATGAATTGAAAAATATAATTGGATTAATTGATAAAAATATAAATTTTAATTTGATTGTTACAATGACATATGCTGTTTTAAGGAGAAATGTATGCATAAAATTTTAGGTGTTAGATTTAGAGAAGTTGGTAAAATTTCTTATTTTATATATGAGGATAATGATAAAATAAAGAAAAACGATATGGTTATAGCTCAAACAAAAAAAGGTATAGAATGTGGTACGGTAGTCGTAATTTGTGATAATTTTCCGGTTGGAAATATAACACAACCGGACGAAAAAATTATAAGGAAAGCAAGAGAGGATGATTTGAAATCTTTGAGTTTGAAAAAGCAAGAAGAAGAAAACGCATCGAAAATTTGTAAAGAAAAAATTTTAACGCAAGATTTGAAAATGAAACTTGTAGATACAGAATATCTTTTTGACAGAAGCAAGATTATTTTTTATTTTGTTTCGGAGGCGAGAGTTGACTTTAGAAATCTGGTGAAAGAGCTTGCACGAACATTTAAAACGAGAATAGAGTTAAGGCAAATAAAAATTCGTGAAGAAGCAAGAATGCTAAATGGTTTAGGAATTTGCGGTAAATCATTTTGTTGTTCAACATTTTTAAATGATTTTGAACCTGTTTCATTAAAGATGGCTAAAAATCTAGGGGTAAATTTAAGCCCATCTAAGCTTACCGGAACATTTTGAAGACTTATGTGCTGTTTGAAATACGAAAATGATATATATGTAGATATGATAAGAAAAATGCCGGAAGTCGGTAGCACAGTTTTAACTCCTGATGGAGAAGGTACGGTTTTAGAGCAAAATGTAATATTATCTAAGATAAGTGTATCTCTTAAAAACGATGATAATAATTCTGAAATTGTAAAAAAATTTGATGTTAAAAATATTTATAAAATAAATAAATAATTTTCATTTCTTGATTTTTATTAAAAAATAGTGTAAAATCGTAAGTAAAGAATATGAAAAGCATCAATTTTTTATTGAGTTATAGCTTTTTAAAGTTGGATGGTGCAGAAGTTGAAAGTAAGTTTGGAAAAAAAATTCAGAAATTTACGTACTAAGTTTTTAGAACGTGATTTTTTGAATATGAACAGTAAACAAAGGGAAGCTGTGTTCAATGTTAATGGACCGGTTATAGTTTTGGCGGGTGCCGGAAGCGGAAAAACTACTGCAATTATAAACAGAATAATTAATATGGTGAATTATGGTAACGCATATATGTCGAAAGGAACGCCTTCAAATTTGACTGAAGGAACTGTTTCAGATTTAGAAACACTCTATAATAATGGGAATAGTGCTGAATCGGTAAAAGATATTTTGTGTTCCAGAAAGATTGACCCCGGTAATATTTTGACAATAACATTTACGAATAAAGCTGCAAATGAATTGAAATTAAGATTATCGGAAGCTTTGGGAGAAAAGGGAAATGAAATATGGGCGTCAACTTTTCATTCGCTTTGCTCAAGAATTTTAAGAATGCATGCAGAATTGATAGGTTTTACAAATCATTTTGTCGTTTATGATGATGATGATGCTAAAAAACTCATTAAGGAATGCGAAAAAAATTTGAATTTAGACGATAAAATGTTAACGCACAAAACTATAAAATATGAGATTTCAAGAGCTAAAGATAAACTTTTGGAACCTGAGGAGTATAAGCAAAGAGTAGGAAATGATTTTAGACTTGTCGGAGTCGCAAGTATATATGAACTTTATCAAAAAAGATTAAAAGAACTGGATGCAATGGATTTTGATGATCTTATTGTTAATACTGTAAAACTTTTCAAAAATTTTCCGGATATTCTTGAAAAATATCAAAACAAATTTAAGTACATAATGGTTGACGAATATCAGGATACAAATTATGCACAATATGTTTTGATAAAGTTGTTGGCGGATAAATATAAAAATCTGTGCGTTGTTGGTGATGATGACCAAAGTATTTATAAATTCCGTGGCGCTACAATTGAGAATATTATAGATTTCGAAAAATGTTTCCCGGGTGCTAAAATAATACGTCTTGAACAAAATTATAGGTCTACAAAAAATATATTAAATGCCGCAAATGCAGTTATAAGTAATAACTCTAATCGTAAAGGTAAAACTTTGTGGACTGAAAATAACGAAGGCGAAAAGATAAAAGCTCATACAGCTTATAGCGAACATGACGAAGCAAACTATATTGCCGAAACCGTGAAAAAATTGGTCGAAAACGGCGAAAAATATTCCGATTCTGCGATTTTATATCGTATGAATTCTCAATCAAATGTAATTGAGAAAGTGTTTATGAAGTCTGGAATTCCCTACAGAATTTTGGGAGGACTTAGGTTTTACGAACGTAAAGAAATTAAAGATATAATTGCTTATTTGAGTATTATAAATAACCCTAAAGATGAGATTCGCCTTAAGAGAATTATAAACCAGCCCAAAAGATCAATTGGCGAAAGAACGATTTCACAGGCTACCGAAATAGCAAGAAAATTTAATGAAGATTTTTTGAATGTTTTGAGGAAATCGGATACATATGAAAATCTTCAACGTGTTTCAATTAAGCTTAAATCGTTTTCGGACCTTATTGATAGTTTAATTAAAGCCAATGAGAATCCTGAAATTAAAATTCATGATTTATATGATATGATTTTGGATAAAACAGGATATATTGATTATCTTAAAACCGATAACGATAATTCAGAAGTGAGAATTGAAAATGTCAAAGAGCTTTTGAGTAATATAAAGAAATATGAAGAAGATGCAGGCGAAAATGCTACATTAGCAGGTTTTTTAGAGGAGGTTTCTCTTCTTTCTGATATAGATAACTATGATGAAAATTCTGATGCTGTTGTGATGATGACACTTCATTCGGCTAAAGGCTTGGAGTTCCCAACTGTATTTATACCGGGATTTGAAGAAGGTATTTTCCCGGGAATACAATCAATGTCGAGCGATGAGGATATTGAAGAAGAACGCAGGCTGGCATATGTTGGAATAACACGTTCTAAAAATAAACTGTATATTTTAAATTCCGGAAGTCGTATGATTTTTGGAAGTACATCGCACAATAAAGTTTCCAGATTTTTAGATGAAATACCATCTGATTTAATCGAAAAAACTAAATCAAGAGATTGGAAAGATTTAAAAAAAGGAGAACGCATTCCACGTTCTGCACAAGAAATAAGAGCTAGGTCTATATTTGCCGCTCGTAATTTCGGCGGTGTTTCGGGTGGCGTATCTCAAAACACTGCTATGAATGATTATAATGTCGGAGATTTAGTTAAACATGGTGTTTTTGGTGTCGGGACTATCATTTCCTGCATAAAAATGGGTAACGATAGTATGCTTAGTATAGATTTCGGAGGAAATATAGGTATAAAAAAATTGATGGCAAACTTTGCTAAATTAACGAAGCAATAAAGATTAGAACTCACCAATAAGAAAAATTTTGTGTATTTTATAAAATAAGTACATTAATATGAATTTTTCGAGTGGTGAGTTTATTTTGATTAGAAAATCTTTTAAAAAGTTTCGCATTAAATTTATTTTTGTTGTTATTGTTTTTATATCAATAATTCTTTTCTTAGATTTTCAATTCAGACCGATGATTAAAAGTGTAGCGATATCAAAATCAAGGACAGTTTTTTCAGAAGTAATAAATGAAGCTATTTTGGAAGATATAAATAATAGTCACGAGAATTATAAAAATATTATAAATATAAATAAGAATGAAGTTGGTGAAGTGGTATCTGTTTCATCTGATATAGAAAAAATAAATAGTTTAAAATCAAGTATAAATTTACTAGTTCAAGAAAAGCTTTGTAATTTAAAACAAAAAGACATATATATTCCATTGGGAACGTTATTGGGAATAGAAATATTAAATGGAAAAGGGCCTCCGATTCCGTTGACTCTTTCGGTTTCTGGAAGTATATTTACAGATTTGGTGAGTAATTTTTTAAACTCCGGTATAAATCAAACTTTACATCAAATATATTTATGTGTAAAAACAAAAATAAGTGTAATGCTTCCGGGATGTTCCTGTGTTAGTGAATTTGAAACAAAAATTTTAATTGCAGAAACGATTATAGTCGGAAAAGTTCCGAATTATTGTAATAATTCTATTTCTTCTGCTATTAGCGGAAATTCATCTAATTGAAAGTATTATATTTGTTAATATTTATAGTGTGTGATAAAATTTTGTTAAAATTAAAAATTAAAGAGGTGCTGATTTATGTCATTGGTTAATACAAAAAAAATGTTTCAAAAAGCGTACAAATATGGTTATGCAATTGGAGCGTTTAACGTAAACAATATGGAAATAATTCAAGGAATAGTTAAAGCTGCAGATGAACTGAAATCTCCGATTATTTTACAAGCTTCGTCGGGAGCGAGAAAATACGCAGGTCCGTTGTATTTAAAAAAATTAGTTGAAGCGGCTGTTGAAAGTACTGATATTCCTATTGCACTTCATCTTGACCACGGCGATTCATTTGAACTTTGTAAAAACTGTATTGACAGTGGATTTACTTCTGTTATGATAGACGGGTCGTCACTTGAGTATGAAAAAAATATAGAAATCACAAAAAAAGTTTGCGAATACGCACATAAATATGATGTAACAGTCGAAGGCGAACTCGGAAGTTTATCAGGAATAGAGGATAGTGTAAGCGTAGAAGCTGAAAAGGCATTTTATACTAATCCGGAACAAGTAGAGGATTTTGTAAAACAAACAGGCGTAGATTCGTTAGCAATTGCTATTGGAACAAGTCACGGAGCATATAAATTTAAACCCACTCAAAATCCAAATCTCAGGTTTGATATTTTAGAAGAAATACAGTTAAAGTTGCCGAATTTCCCTATAGTTTTGCATGGTGCTTCAAGTGTTGTCCCTGATTTTGTCGATGAAATAAATAATTTTGGCGGAAAACTCGGCAATGCAATAGGGATACCTGAAGAAATGCTAAAAAAAGCGGCTTCTATGGCTGTTTGTAAAATAAATGTCGATTCGGATTTACGTTTAGCTATGACTGCGAAAATCAGAAAAAATCTTTACGAATACCCGGAAAATTTCGACCCAAGAAAATATTTATCTTGTGCAAGAGACGCTATAACTGAAATTGTTAAACATAAAATTATTAATGTTATGAATTCCAATAACAGAGCATTATAATAGTTCATGTGTAATTTTTATGTTGACTTTGTATAAATTTATATGGTAGCATTTGATATGAGTTTTAGTGTCAAAAATTTTTAAATAGGAGGAATTTTAGTGATAAATATTTTAAATGTTTCAAAGACTTTTAAGACTACAGAAGCATTAAAAGACGTTAGTTTTGAAGTTAACGACAGCGAAATAGTCGGACTTTTGGGAGAAAACGGTGCGGGTAAATCGACATTACTTAGAATTATAAGCACAATGCTTTCGCCTACAAACGGAAACGTAATTGTAAATAATCACAGCATTTTAGATGACCCGCAAAATGTCAGAAAAAACATAGGTATTCTTTTTGGTAGTGAAGTAGGACTTTACGAAAGATTAACCGCTAGGGAAAATTTAGAATACTTTGCTAAATTAAACGGTATGCCGGATTCAGAAATTACCGAGCGTGTTAATCATCTTGTAGAAAAATTTTCGTTTGCTGATTATGCGGACAAGCAAGTAGGAACTTTTTCAAAAGGTATGAAGCAAAAAGTAGCTGTTGCCAGGTCGATTGTACATAATCCGTCGGTTATGCTATTTGACGAGCCTGACTCGGGACTCGATTTTAAAGCCGCTAAAATTATTTTTGATTTTATGGAACTTTGCCGAGAAGAAGGAAAAAGCATAATATTTTCTAGTCATTCAATGGAAAATATTAAAAATTATTCCGATAGAATGGTCGTAATTCATAAAGGTACAGTTGTAAAAACTTTCGATGTTCACGAATATCGTGAAAAATATACCGATCGTGAAATAAACAATATTTTATTTAGTTTGGTGTGTGATAATGATGAAAACGTTTAAACAAGCATTGGTAGTGTTTTTTAAAGAAATGAAGTGTCTTATGCGTGACACAAAAACTTTTATTTTCGGAATTTTTTTGCCGCTTATACTAGTTCCGTCTATGCTATTTATAATAGATTTTTCCATGAAAGGAACTCAAACAAAATTAGCAGACAACGTAAATATTGCGATAAGTAATAAAAACAATTCTTTTTATACGTTTTGTTCGGCACAAGATGTTTTAACCATTGTAGATGTTTCAGATCCTCAAAAAGCGTTGGATTCCGGAGAAATATCCGCTTATGTTACTATTGATGAAGACATTGACGAAAAAATAATTGCAAAAAAAGCATATAATTTAGATATTCAATATAACGAATCATCGATGAATGCAATGATGTCAATGCCGGTTGTAATGCAATATGAGAAAGCTTATAAATATGTTTTAGAAAATTATAAATTCGATTCAATTGAAAATTTAAATAAAGCATTTGATACAAAAATAGATTTTAGCGAAGAAACACAACTCCCGCAAATAGACACGAGCTCGCTTTACTTCAATATTCTAGTTCCGATGATGTTAATACTATATTGTAGTATGGGTTCTACAGGTACGGCGATTGAACTTAGCTCCGGAGAAAAAGAAAGAGGAACTTTTGAGCCACTACTTTCTACTTGTGCAAATAGATCAGGAATTATTTTAGGAAAACTTTTTGCTACGACCGCTATGGGAGTTGCCAGTGGACTTTGTACGGCATTAGGTCTTTGCGGATATTTGCTCGTTTCGTCTTCAAGCAGTAAATTAAATGTTTCAATACCTGGAATGCTATTACTCTTATTAATAATAATACTTACATCTATGTTCTTTTCATCAATTAATTTATTAATCGGTATGTATTCCAAATCTTCTAAAGAGGCGCAAATTTATTTGATGCCAATGTCTTTAATATCATTAATACCAACATTTTTTACATTTGCTATGGATATAAGTCAGATAACTTATGAACATCTTGCAATTCCTGTTTATAATATCATTTGTATAATAAAAGAAATTTTAGCGGGAATTGTAAATTTTGCTCATATAGGAATTACTGCTTCATGGCTGATATTGTATGTTTCCGTATCTCTTATTTTCACTTTAAAATTATTCAAAAAAGAAAATATTCTTTTTAGATTTTAGGTTTTTGAGTTGATATTTTATGCGAAAAATCAGATAATTATATTATCTGATTTTTTTATTTAAAAAAAGGAAGGAGTGAATCTATGCAAGATGATTTGTCTCCGTTTTTTAGAACTGAATTGTTACTCGGAAAAGAAAAAATGAACAAAATACAAAAATCACATATTGCGGTTTTTGGAATAGGTGGAGTTGGTTCGTTCACAGCAGAAGCGATAGCAAGATGCGGAGTACAAAATATCGATATTTTTGACGGAGATATTGTAGATATAACGAATATAAATCGACAAATTATGGCAGATATTAAAACTATAGGTCAAAAGAAAACGGAAATTATGAAAGAAAGAATAAAACTTATAAATCCAAACGCCAATGTAAACGCAGAATATTGTTTTTTCGATAAAGAAAATAAAGATAATTATGATTTTTCGAAATACGACTATATAGTTGACGCTATTGATACTGTTACGTCAAAAATTTTATTAATCGAAAAAGCCAAAAAAGAAAACGTGAAAATAATAAGTTCTATGGGAACAGGGAATAAACTTTGCCCTGAAAAATTAGAAGTTTCGGATATTTATAAAACTTCTGTTTGTCCATTGGCTAGAGTTATGCGCAAAGAACTGAAAAAACGTAATATAAAAAATTTAAAGGTTGTTTACTCAAAAGAAAAGCCGAGTTATGTCCCTGCTCAAGATAAAGAAAACCCAAATGCAAAACGAGTTAATGCGAGTATATCATTCGTGCCATCCGTAGCAGGATTAATAATAGCAAGTGAAGTTATAAAAGAAATATCAAAAATAGAAAGCGGTGAATAAAAATAATGAGTATAAACAGTTGGAATATTTGTGAGTTTAATAAAAAAGAGATTTTAAAATACTCTAAAGAGTGGGGATTTCCGGCGGTTACATCATCTATTTTGTATTCAAGAGGATTTAGAACAGAAGAAGATATAAATGATTTTGTTTATGGAAATATAATCAGAGAAAATCCCTTTGATATAATTGATATGGACAAGTTGGTAAAAAGAGTAAAAGAGGCAATAGAAAATAAAGAAAAAATTTGTGTTTACGGAGATTATGATGCTGACGGTGTAACATCTACGACACTGATTTATTTATTTTTAAAATCTAAAGGTGCCGACGTTTGTTATTATATTCCCGAGCGAGACAGAGATGGATACGGTTTAAATGCCAAGGCAATTGATTTTGTAAAAAGTCTTGGAACAAAATTAATTTTTACAGTGGATAATGGTGTTACTGCGCTAAAAGAAGTGGAATATGCGAACAAATCAGGAATAGATGTTGTAATTACAGACCATCATCGTGTTCCGGCAGAATTACCGAATGCAGTGGCAATTGTTGATCCTTTTAGGGTTGAATGTGAAAAACTAAAATATAAAAATTTTGCAGGTGTAGGTGTTGCGTTTAAATTTGTAGAAGCTTTTTCTGTTGACGAAAATATAAGTTTCGAAGAGTTATTGATTAAGTACGGAGATTTGGTAACATTAGGAACAATAGGAGATGCGGTAGAAATAACAGGAGAAACTCGTAAAATTGTAAAATTTGGATTGAATAACATACTGCATTCCACTATTCCCGGAGTGGTCGCACTTTTGAATATCTCGGGACTTTCTGATAAATCCGAGCTTGATTTAAAAACGGTTGCGTTTTTAATGGTTCCCAGAATAAATGCTTGCGGAAGAATGGGGAATGCGGAGCTTGCTCTAAAGCTTTTAATAAGTAGTAATATTTCAGAGGCTATGGAATATGCTGAAAAGTTAAATAAACTTAATGCTTTGCGTAGAGATACCGAAGAAAAAATTTTCAAAATGGCAGAAGAGCTTTTAATTAAGGATCCTAAACGAAAACATGAAAAAATTATAGTTATTGAAGGAGAAAATTGGGATCATGGCGTTTTAGGTATAGTTGCCACAAGAATAACCCAAAAATACGGGAGTCCCTGTGTTTTAATAACTTATAACGATAATATGGCAAGAGGTTCGTGTAGGAGTGTGGGTGATTTTCCATTATATGATGTTTTGCTGGAATGTAAAGAATTTTTTGAACGTTTTGGCGGTCATCCTTTGGCAGCAGGATTTGATATAAGAA
>CAMJYS010000017.1 GCA_946410005.1 uncultured Clostridia bacterium
TTGATACGTGTGACTGGAGTTCAGACGTGTGCTCTTCCGATCTGTTTTTTAATTTCCTTAAATCCTGCCTCAATCTTTTCATTATTTATGTTATTTAAAGTATCTAAAGCTGTTTCTTCAAGTTGTTTTAGATCTGTCAACGTAATTTCTTTCACATCTGGTCCCCCCAGTTTTTCACTTTTACAATTAATTCGGGTTTAAACAAATTCAAGAAGATTTAGTTTATCGTCTAAGGTTGTACATATAAATGTTTTTAAAATTTTCAAACTAATTTCCCAGAAAACTAAAAATATAAAGTCTTTCTCCTCTGCCTTAAGTACATTTCAAACAGTGTAAAGTCAAACACTTATGATGTTGCATTTAAGTTATTAAATTTCTTCGATTTTAACATGATGATGTTTCTGTTTACCATCATAAGAAATACCAACAGCGAATTTCTCACCAGTATAATCTCTGAGTGCCAAAGCGTAGTTTTTCTCCTTAATTTGTTTTAGAGCTTCTTCGGGAGAAGAATTTTTCTTAAGCTCTAAAATAAAAGCAGGTTTTGATTTATCGTTTGGATAAAATATGAAATCTGCAAAACCTTTTCCTGCAGGCATCTCTCTAACTATTTTATAATCATCTCTGGCACTTAAATATGAAAGCATTATCACACACGATAGAGAGTTTTCATCGTTATATTTAATCACAGGAATATTAATGTCGTGAGCTTCTTCTAAGATTTTCACCATTGTTTCTGTGTCTTTTCTGAGGGTTGCTTTAAGCATTTCGTTCGATTTTAAAACAAGTTTTGCAACCTCACCCATTGATTTATCTTCTAAAGCCTCATCAAATTTAATTCTGAGTTCTTTATTCGGAATTTCAAGAGTTTTATCGTGATAACTTAAAAATCCGTAGATTGTCATAGCTGAAAGTATTTGATTTCTCGTATTAAGTTCTTTTTGCTCAGCACTATAGCCCTTTAGCTTTATTTCAAGCGGAATACCCGAAACCATGCTAACAATATCGTCTTTAACAGCACCGACATCATTATTAATGTAATATATTATTTCGTCCATCGGACCTGTGTTCGTCCAGTAACTTTGGCAAACACCTTGCTTTAGAGCGGTCGTCACAGAACGTGGATTATATATCTGTAAGTCATTACACGTGTAATATCCGTTATACCACTCTTTTAATTGACCCATCGAAAGTTTATTTTGCTTTAAGCATAGGTTTTCTACTTCATCATTTGTAAAGCCAAAGTATTCATCGTACATATGGTCAGTCATTATGTTAAATTCTAAAAACATATTAATCGCTGAACCTGCAGAGTATTTAGCTATTGGTAGAACTCCCGTCATGTATGCAAGTTCTACATAAGATTTATCTTTAAGTAAACCTCTTAAAAATTCTAAAAACTCTTTTCTATCACCCTCTGAAAACAAGTTATTGTTAAATATATAATCCCATTCATCTATTATAAATATAAAACCTTGACCTGTTTTGTCGGTTGCTTGTGTTAACATTTCGCTTATGGTATCGTTTGTATTTATACCTGAACACAACGCAGTTATATCGCTTACCAATCTAGTCTTGTAAAATTCTATATATTCAGAGTAGGTCTTGACATCACTGGCATTAGAGTTGAAAGTTATATAAATAACATTATGTTTATTTAAATGTTCCAAATAAGACTCATCTTTGCTAATTTCAAGTTTATCAAAAATGTTTTTACAATCCGTATTTTTGGAATAATAAGAAGCCAACATCATAGCATTTAAGGTCTTACCAAATCTTCTTGGCCTTGTTATGCAAACATATTGAGAAGCCGTTCCGATTAGCTCATTCATTTTTGTGATTAGTCCCGATTTGTCTACAAAATATCTTTCTTTTGTTGTTTTGGTAAACTGGTTAACTGATGCTATGCTATTCAAAAAATATGGCATTTATTTTCCTCCTTCTGTGGTAAGTTTCTTTATAACCATTATACTATAACCTGAAAGATTTATAAATCCTATAAGCAATACAAATATAAAAAACCTGCCATTTGGCAGATTTTATTTTCAAAATTTATATTTTAATAACGAAGGTTTTCAAAGGCTATTCCCTACTTCGTCTATCATAAGCTGATAAAGCATCTTTGACCTCTCAGGTTCACGATATAAAAACGTTCCTAAAGCATAAGATATAAAATGCTCCACAGCAGATAAACCAATCGGACTTGATATAAACGCTTCAACCAATATATCGTTAAATTGTTCCATCTTAGCTTCTCCGATAATCGAAGAGATTTTTTCGAAATACTCACTTGCGATGGGGTAGTCTATATCCTTGAAAACTCTTGTTATATAGCGTTTTTTAAATTCTTCGCACAGCAGTTCAAGGTTTTGGATTAGTATTTTTCCCGCATAAAATTCTACCTTAGTATGATCTTCTTTAAAATTTACAGGGTGGCTGTCAATATAGTTTTTCACCATTTCAAAAAATATGCTTTTTTCTTTTTTCTTTATTAAATCTTCATCATCTCCACAAACGATATAACAATCTGCAAGAATGCCCCAGCAGATGTCATCAGCTACCGAAGAAGCAGTGGCTAAATCTAAGTCTGCAAGCGTTTCAAATATCACATTTAGATATTTATCTAAATAATATCCTTTATCACCAAGCTCTGATTTTATCTCGCCCCCCAATCTCCAGAATTCATCCATGTTTCCATGAATGCTTATAAAATTTGGTTTACCAAAAAATCTGTCACGATTTCGAAAAATATTCATTTAAAGTCTCCTTTTAGATTATTTTTTTGAGTATCAAAGCCCTCGTGTTACATATAAACTCTAATTTTTCGGTAAATCAAGTATATATCTCCATAAAAACAAAAAACGGATTATACTACAGTTTCTTCCTGCAATATAATCCTCTATCTGTCTACAAACATCATATTAATTTGAATTTCTAAATTTAAACTCTACCTTTCCATCCTCATAAACTATAGCTTTATCTACCAACACATACCAAAGTCTCTCATCAAATTCGTTTATTAGTTTGTCATTACTTTTCAAATTTTCAATGAATAGCTTGATTCTATCTCTACGAACTTTTAAATCTTGTTTTTTGTCCTCTAATTTCGATAATTCGCTTTTTATTTTTTCGTACTTCTCAGCGTAAGAATCATATTTTTTATTGTATTCATCTTGGTTCATAACTTTTCTAGAATTCTCATATATCAGACTTTTCATTAACTCTACTATAATTTCGCTTTCTTGCTGAAGTTTTGATATTTTGCTGTCTATATCTTCAGTATTTATAAGGGTTAAAACTGTGTTTTCGCAATCTTTTATGACTTCATCTTTATTGCTAATTAAGTTATTAAATGCTTTTACAAACTCTTCTTTTATTTGCTCCTCAGTCAAATGAGGAGTTTTGCATTTATTTTTGTTTTTAAATTTGTTGTTACACTGCCATATGACTTTTCTATACTTATCATTTGAGTGCCATACCTTTGAACCATAAAAACCGCCACATTCTCCGCATATAATTTTACTTGAAAATGGACTTGCCGAACTATGATTAAAATTTCCTTTCGCTCTGTTTTTAAGTTCATTTTGAGCCAAATCATAAACTTCGGGAGAAATGATAGCCTCATGGCTGTTTTTTACATAATACTGCGGAACTTCGCCTTCATTTTTCTTTCTCTTTTTTGTAAGAAAATCAATCGTATAACATTTCTGAAGTAAGGCATCGCCTTTGTATTTCTCGTTAGTTAAAATACTTCTGATTGTACTTGTAGTCCATTTCTTCTTTCCCGATGGAGTGGGTATGTTTTCGTTTGTTAAATGCTTTGAAATGGCAGATATAGTTTTCCCCTCGAGAAACAGTCGATATATCAGTCGCACTATTTTAGCTTCGCTTTCTATAATCTTTGGCACACCATCTTCTCCTTTTTCGTATCCTAAAAAATGTTTATACGGAAGACTTACTTTTCCGTCAGCAAACCTCTTACGCTGACCCCACGTCACGTTTTCGCTTATAGATCTTGATTCTTCTTGAGCGAGTGAACTCATAATTGTTATTAGTAGCTCACCTTTGGAATCCAATGTATAAATATTTTCTTTCTCAAAGTAAACCTCCACACCTTTTTCTTTGAGCTTACGGACTGTAGTAAGTGTATCTACTGTGTTCCTTGCAAACCTTGAAACTGACTTTGTAATAATAAGGTCTATCTTTCCGGCAAGTGCATCTTTTATCATTCTGTTAAAACCATCACGTTTTTTGGTGTTGGTGGCGCTTATACCTTCGTCCGTATAAACCCCAACAAACTCCCATTCGCTTTTTGACTTTATATATCTTGTGTAATAATCGACTTGTGCTTCATAGCTTGAAAGTTGTTCTTCGTTATCTGTGGATACTCTTGCATATCCCGCTGTTCTTCGTTTAATAGGTGTTAATATTGATGTATTTGTAAATAAATTAAGCGTTGCCGGAATTACAGTTACTGCTCGTGCCATGTTCACTTTGCGTCATCCTTTCTTGGCGCACTTTAGCCATTTGTTTCATTTCTTCAGTCCAAGAATCTCTCCTTGAAGGGTATTCCCACGTTTTCAAGACTTCATTACCATCATTAAGAATAAACTTAAGTTTACCCTTGCTTGGAACAACGATTTTACTTACTTTGTTTTTGAATATTTGTTCATCGAACTTTGTAATTTTAAGTACTTCACAAGATAGCTTTTTGATTGTTTCTTCGGGGACTCTACTTGAAGGGCAGTACTTTTTACCATAGCTGTTAAACGTAGCACAAATCCATATCGGCTTTTCATACTTCGTACCACTCGCAGAGATTTTCCTTCTATAGTTCTTACCACAAAGTCCACATTCAATTTTTTGGGTGAAAGCGTATTCTTTAGAGCTGCCGGTAGCTTTGTGATGTTTTGCTCGCTTCTTTATCTCATCTTGTACTTTTTGAAAAGTCTCTATGTCAATTATTGGTTCGTGATTACTCTCTACATAGTACATCTGTAATTCTCCATTGTTTTTACGCTTTTTCTTGCTAATGTGGTCAGTAACAAAAGTTTTTTGCAAAAGCAAATTCCCTGCATATTTTTCATTCCCGAGAATTCCTCTGACTGTATTTTCATGCCATATTCCACCATCTTTGGTAGGTATACATTTATCTCTAAGTTTACGAGCAATTGCATTTATTCCCATTCCACTTAGGTAATCCTGGAAAATCATTTTTACTATCTTCGCTTCTTTAGGAATAACAGTTATTTGATTATTTTTAAGTTCATATCCTAACATCTTAAAATTTGTGGATATGCCTTGCTTGAACTTATCTCTGATTCTCCATTTGCAGTTCTCACTTACAGATAAACTTTCTTCCTGTGCAAAAGAAGAGAGGAGGGTAAGCATTAGCTCGCCTTCCTCTGATAGACTATGAATATTCTCTTTTTCAAAATACACATCTATTCCCAGTTTCTTTAGTTCTCTGACAGTTTCAAGTACGGTCAGTGTATTTCTTGCAAATCTCGATATTGATTTCGTGATTATCATATCAATTTTTCCTTGCTTACAGTCTTCCAAAAGTCTTTGAAACTCAGGTCTTGAATCTTTGGTTCCTGTCTTGGCTTCATCTGCGTAAACTCCGCCGTACTGCCAATTCGGATTATCCTGAATTAGCTTACTGTAATAACTGATTTGAGCTGATAGCGAATGCATCATTGCATCTTTTCCGCTCGATACTCTGACATATGCAGCTACTTTTTTTCTCTTAGGAGGTACGTTTTTATGCCCACTTAATTTTAAAACTTCTCTTTGCATTTTGACTCTCCTTTAAATTGTTTTTGCAGTTACATATTACCTCTTGTAAAGCCTAGTATCAAGCCATTTTATCGATATAAACTGCCGAATATGGGAGAGTATTTCTTTAAGAATTTGGTATCAATTTTATCGTACTCACTTTTTGTTATCAGCCCCATTTTTAGCATAGTTTTCACTATGCTTATTCGAGACTGGTACTCTTTTTCTGATTCAAATTGTTCACTTGTCATAGACGAATTTCCCTTTCTTGCTTTTTAAATCTATCATTGATGTAGCACTCATGACTACAGTATTTTCTTTCTTTGTTATCATAGCTTTTAAACTTTTTACTACAATTCTTACAAACATTAATTTTTAAGTATTCTCTATTACCCTCTGTATTTTTTCTCCACCATTTGTACCTACATAAATCTGAGCAAAATTTTTTACTACCACATCTTTTTTCTAATTCGGCCCCACAATTTTTACATACTGTATAAACTTCTTTCGATTTTAATTTTTGCCGTCTGTGAAACGATTTTATCGTGCTTTCTGAAATAGAAAGGGCAGAAGCTATTTCCTTATAACTTCTGCTTTGTTTTTTTAACCTTACTAGTTTATGTTTTTGAATTTCGTTCAATACCTACCACACCTTCTAAATTATATTAAGCGTTTTCAAAATATCATGAACATAGTTGCTGCCTCTCGAAAAAAGTATCCCTGTTAAGATACAGCCTATGTAGGGTATTTCGCTTTCAATATCCGCTAGCTTTAATAAGTCTATTTTGTAAGCAATGGCGATAAATATACCAAAAATTAGACTGAGTATCATTTGATAATGTGGCTCACCTACAACGAAAAAGCTATTTATATACGTGATGATTCCTTCTAAAACTATGCACACCATCAACATTTTTGAAACTTCTTTATTCATAAATAAATCCCCTTTACTTTGGTATTTTTAGTGTTTGTCCGGGATAAATCATATCAGAGTTCAGTGCATTTAAATCCCTGATTTCCTTGTATTTATACCCACTACCAAGATACCTCTGAGCAATAGCCCACAGAGTATCGCCTTTTTTAACTGTATAGTTAAAATAGTTTTTATTTTCTAAATTATTTGATTTACTAAATCCATTTAAGCCTTTGGATTTTATAATTTCAGAATAATTTTTGTAAGAAACATCAAGATCAACATTTCCATCTATACCGTCAATTTTCCCCGTACTCGAATATTGCCATATCCCGCATGTACAAGATGGTTTATCTATGTTCCACTGTGCAAGCCATAAATCATATTTTGGTAAAAGCTCGTCTTTATAAAGATAATTGTTAAGCCAGTTCAAGTTGCAGTAAAACATAGCATAGTAGCCGTGCTTTTCTATCTCACTACAAAATGCTTTTACTATATCCGTACGCTGTCTATTATTAAGCTTTAACTGTTCTTTGTCCTCTACGTCTATGATTACAGGATATTCAAGCTTAAATCCCTCAATATTTTCTAAGCAAAACCTTGCTTCATTAATCGCATCCTCCACCGAATCGGCATAGCTGTAATGGTAAACACTTGTATGAATGCCTACGCTTTTAGCGCCATTTATATTATCTTTAAATTTTTTATCAACTTGGCGTGGGTCCCTTTTCCCGTAGCTCTCACGAACTATGGCAAAATTTATGCCCGCACTCTTTACTTTGTCCCAATTAATATTTCCGTTCCATTTTGAAACATCTATTCCTTTAAATTCCATAATTTTTCCCTCCTAGTATTAATTCTAAAAGTTATTTTTGTTGCTGTTTTTTAAGCAAATATCAAGCTGTTCGTTTCCACATATAACAAGTGATATACGGCTGCAAATTGTTATGCGCTTCGCCACCTCCGGTGTTTTGGTTTGTTGCTGTTGTATATGACATTTCCGTCCAGCCATTTGAATTTCCTTTGTACTGTGAGGACGTTCTGCCGCTATAACGTGGAGTGAATATGCTTCCGTCATCGTCGTTTTCTCCGCCAAACAAAGCAGGTCTTCCGTAATTGTGCCTATGTGAATTTTGTGTATGCGTATGACTCGGCATTTGCGCAACTGTTAATTTATGCGTTTCGGAGCCTCCGGTTTTTTCTACGCTGTTAAAAGTCCCGCTTGTGTTCACTCCAACCGGAACTCGCCCTTGACCCCAAGCGGTCCAAGTTCCGCCAAACAAACTTCCCGGATTCGTACTACTCACAGACATATAAATTGAGCCTACGGGATAAACTAAGTCAAAAATAGTTTTATTGTTAATAGTTAAACCGCCCGTAATCTTGGTGTCCATATTAATTTCAAAAGCATTCTGTGTTGAAACCTTACCAATTGCCATACCTTTTCCGCTTTGGTTATAGTCCACAAGCGTGTAAGCTGTGGATAAATTGTGAGAATACTCCGCAAAACTAAAAAAATCAGTAGCGGAGGTTTTGAAATTGTACTCTGATTCTGTGTCAATATTTTGAATTATTTGCGTGGTATTTATCATATAATTGGTATTATCCAAGTCGACAACATTCCATTCGGTTTCTGATATCTTTTTATACTTAATTTGAAAAGATTTTGTGTTTCCATTATTAACACTTGAAATCGAAGCTGATACCACACATTTTGCACAGTCACCTTCGTCATTTGCTGTCCCGTCTTGGTCACATCTTGAAACCGAAAAAGAGTTAATCGCTGGATTTGCATACGCTATAACATTAAAAGTTACGCTTTGTGATTTTGTGCGTCCTCGACTGTCTTTAACGGTTACTAAGCAAGTATTGCTGCCACTTGTGGTCAAAAATCCTGTTGTAAAACTGCTTGATGTGTAAGAAACTCCATTAATACTTGTAGAATATGAACTGATCGTACTTGAATAACTTCCGCTTGCTGAAATGCTACCTGAAATTTTAGACTTTCCCTGAACGTAAGCTCCAAATTGAGCATAAATCCCTGAAACCGCTTCGGATAAATTAACTGAGTTAATTGTAGGTACTACACTTGACGGCACATTTGCGGTTAAACTTACGCTATTTGCGCCGATATACGTACTTCCGTTATATGTTTCAAGCCAAAGTTTAACACTTAAACTTGTAGAATTCGGGGTACTGTTGGCGAGGCTCAGCGGAACTGTCCAGCTTTTGCTCGTTCCGATACCTGTTCCAATGGTATTCCAACCGCCTGAGCCGATTTGATAATAAAGTGAATGTGTAAAGCTGCTTGACGCTCGGTTCGTGCTTATTGTTACAGAATTTCCCATAGTAACAGAGCTTGAACTGAGTGTTGGCTTACTGGCTCTTGGTATTGTAGAAAGTGTTTGTGAATATGATTGTTCGCTTGATGATAAAGGGGTGTCCATGCTTATCCAAGCGGAACAAGTAAGTGTTTTCGTGCCGTCATTATTGTGATATATATCAAGAGTTTTACTAAAAAGATTTATGCCTGAATCTGTTATTTTTTGGCTTGGTGAAACTGTCGCAGAGTAGGTTGTACCATTGATTTTACAATAGCAAGTTCCCGAACCGTAGGTCGTGTAGCCCTGATTGTCGCGCCAAAACCTTACATAAACACTAACGTTTGAGCAATTGTTTGAAACGTTTTGCGAATTTTGATTTACTGTGATGTTATATTTAACGTGCGTATTACTTGTTGAAAAAGTGCTTGATGTTCCCAAATTAACACCGCCTTTATTTTATTTTCTTAAAAGATAAATTCCCGCTTGTTCTCGGATAAAAAGCAAAATTACCGAGCTGGAGTGAATTTAAAAATTCTCCGTCGGTAATTTAAATTTTCTATATAAACAATGCTTATATAAGAATATTACTTAAGTAAAACATCCAAAGCTATTCTTGGTATAATATCTTTCTTGACTTTGTATCTTCTTTGTTGCTCTTCATCGGTTCTACCGCTATAAAGTGATTTATTTACCACTGTATTATCGGATATATTCATAATTGCTGATGATTTTATGTTTACAATATTTGAAGCATGAAACAATGTTGCTGTTTCCATTTCAATAGTATTGCAGCCCATTTCGGTAAATTCCTCTATGTGTGCATACTGTGAAAATATGGTATCAACACTGAAAGTATATCCGCTATGAATCTTTATATCGGTATTTTTTGATACCTTATTTGCAGATTCCCAAAGTTTATCCGAAAATTCTTTATCAGGGTAATACTTTTTACCATAGCAATCGTTTTTATCGGCAGTTTCCGTCGTCAAATATCTATCTGCGCCAACTCCACTAACTGAATATTGGGGAATAACAAGATCTCCTATTTTCATATTCTTGTCTAAAGCTCCGACAGACCCCATAAATAATAGTTTATTGC
>CAMJYS010000018.1 GCA_946410005.1 uncultured Clostridia bacterium
ATTGATACGTGTGACTGGAGTTCAGACGTGTGCTCTTCCGATCTTTTTTGCTTGTCAATAATTCGTTTGGTTCAACAGATGTATTAACTTTTATTGGGCGATTTAAACTGTCATAATCGGCTCTGCTAAGTGTAATCATAAATTGCCCGTTAATAGGAAATAACGATTTTCTTGTTTGGGCTTTTTCTACTAAATTTTTTTGATCACAAAAAGTATTAAATTCTTTTTCATAATTGCGCTCAGTGTCATACCACAATTCTTCAAATTTTGATAGCCACTCTTCACTTGATTCGAATTCTTTTTTTATCTTATCAGCTTCAACACTATCATATTTTTTATTGCTTTTTAATAATTCAGAAATTTTACAACTACTATTTATATATAGTTGTCTGCTATTATATAAATAATCATCATCAGGGTCTCCATCAGAGTATTGTTCAAATTTTTCTTGTTTAAATAACTTAAAAACATCGCTCCATCCGAATTGAGCAAATAGTACGCTATCTTCTTGATTACCGGTATGCCCCAATTTATTATACATTAAAGGTTTTAAATATATTTCTTTTTCGCCTGACATATATTCAAAAATTGATTTCATAGCTTCTATTTTATTTAAAGTTTGCTCATCTATATCGCTCACGTGTTGATTATAACTAAAATTAATTATCCACTCACGAAAAGCATCGATGCTGTATAGTTGTTGAAGCATTGCATTCATATAACAAGAATTGCCGACGTTATATAAGCCGTTATTTATTCCCAATTCATCTAGTTCTTCTTTTGTTCTATATTTGGGCTGTAATGATAATATAGCGCTGGTCAACACCATCAATGACCCGGCTGCTAAACCATAATACGCTATCTTGTCTTTTGTAGACATTTTTTTATTAGATAATGAAGAAGTGTTATTTTTTATTTTGCTGTAATTATTACCAGTAGCAGTACAAGGTTGGTATATTAAAGATAATGATAAAATTACAGATAAAATTCTATTTATATGTTTTTTCAAATATATCTTTCCTTTCTGCTATATAATTTATAAACATATTATACCACAAAATAAAACTAATTTCAAGTGTTTTGAAATTAGTTTTAATATTTTGAATATATTTCTAAAAACAAACATATAAATCAAATATTTTTAGTATGTTTGAATGTCGGAACCATTTTTAAAAGCATTTCTAAAATGTCAGACATACTACCATTTGACGAAATATTTCTTAATTTTTCCAAATCATTTAAAAATTCTTCAGAATTAATATTAATCGGGTGACCAATATATATTTTTTTGTTTTCGGTTTTCTTCATTCCTTCTTCATCCATAAGAAGTTCTTCATAAATTTTTTCGCCAGGACGTAAACCGGTATATTCAATTTTTATATCTTCATGCGGTATAAATCCCGAAAGCCGTATTAAGTTCTCCGCTAAATCCTTTATTTTTACGGGTAAACCCATATCCAAAACAAATATCTCGCCTCCCTTAGCCAAACTACCCGCTGTTAAAACTAAGGAAACCGCTTCCGGTATGGTCATAAAATATCTTATTATTTCAGGATGCGTTACCGTAACAGGCCCCATTTTTTGAATTTGCTTTTCAAAAAGCGGTATAACAGAACCATTTGAACCTAACACATTACCAAACCTTACGGCAACGAATTCAGTTTTACTTGTTTTATCTTTATTTTGAACCATCATTTCGCAAATTCTTTTAGTTGCACCCATAACATTTGTCGGATTTACAGCTTTATCGGTAGAAATTTGAATGAATTTTTTTACATTGTACTTATCTGATAAATTCACTAAATTTAACGTACCGAAAACATTATTCTTTACTGCTTCATCAACGTTTTTTTCCATTAGTGGAACATGTTTATGTGCCGCGGCATGAAAAACTACGTCTATATTTTCTTTTATAAAAATGTCTTCAAGTTCTTTTAAATCGCATATCGTAACAATTTCAACGGATAAATTTAAAGAATCAGAATATTTCATTTTCAATTCTTGTTGAATATTATAGGCACTATTTTCATAAATATCTAAAATTATTAGCTTTTTAGGTGAAAGTTCCGAAATTTGCCGACAAAGCTCCGAACCTATCGACCCGCCCCCGCCGGTCACCAATACAGTCTTATCAATCAAATAATCTCCGTATTGTTTTTTATCGAAAATTATCGGTTCCCTGCCAAGCAAGTCTTCGACTTTTATTTTTCTCATTGCAGAAAAAACAGAAGTTCCTGACGTCATGATTTCATAAATATTCGGAATTATTTTTACTTCTAAATTTGTTTTTGCACAAATATCTAAAATTTCCCGTCTTTTCGAATTCGAAATAGATATAATGGAAAAAAGAATTACGTCTATATTTAATTTTTGGCAAATTTCAGGGATTCTGCTCGTAGTTCCTTCGACTTTTACTCCCATAATCTTTCTGCCGATTTTTTCGCTGTCATCGTCAACAATTGCAATGGGCTTGTATTCACCCGAAGGATGTTTAAAAACTTCTTTCAAAAACATTGCGGTAGAATCTCCGCCGCCGATAATTAACATTCTTTTTTGGGGTCTACCGGAATTTGAAGAAACATTGTCCAAAAGTCGATTGACTCTGTAAAGCACTCTGAACATGAAAATGCTGAAAATAGAAGTCACCAAAAAAATAAAATACATTCTGGGACTCATTTTTATTTGTGTCAATACCGTGACAATAAGAAAAACAGTATTTGCCGCAAACGTTGCCATTACAGCGTAAAAAAAATCTATCGCCTCAGCGTATCGCCATATTTTGTCGTACAACTTAAACAGTAAAAATACAACTAAAAAACAAACGTTCATCACCGAAAGATAAACTAAAAACATTTTATCGAAATTTACAAAAAACAAGCTGTTTTTATTTATCGAATACGAAAAATAAAACGATATATTCCATATCAAAAAGTCACAAAACAATAATGCGTATTTCCTGTATTTTTTCACGAATCTCCATATAGCATTTTTTATACGTTCCATATATTTTTCCTTTTTTAATTTTTTTATTTGGTACCGAATATTCTGTCGCCTGCATCACCGAGGCCGGGTACTATGTATCCGTCTTTATTTAAACATTTGTCTTTTGACGCACAATAAATTTTTACGTCCGGATGAGCTTTTGTTACGGCTTCAATTCCTTCCGGAGAAGCAATAATGCACATAAATTTGATTGAGGCAGGGTTATGTTTTTTTATTCCGGAAATAGCGTCGATAGCTGAGCCTCCCGTTGCTAACATCGGGTCTAAAACGATAACATCGCCGCCATTTATATCGCTTGGCAATTTGCAATAATATTCAATCGGCTTAAGAGTTTCGGGGTCACGATAAAGTCCAATATGCCCGATTCTTGCGGTAGGAAGTAAACTTGTAACGCCTTCTACCATACCAATCCCAGCTCTTAAAATCGGTACAATTGACAAATGCGGTTCTGCCAAAACTTTGAACACAGAAGTTGTTATAGGGGTTTCAACTTCAATTTCTTTTAGCGGTAAATCCCGAAGCGCTTCGTAACACATTAATCTTGTAACTTCAATAATTAATTCTCTAAATTCTTTCGAGCTTGTGTTTTTATCTCTCAAAAGAGTTATTTTATGCTTGATTAAAGGGTGATTCATAACAAAAACATTTTTTGGTTCATTCATTTAAAATTCCTCCTTAAAATTCACATTTTCAATAGCTTTTATTTTATTTACTCGATTTAAATGCCGTCCACTTTCAAAATCGGTATTTAAAAACGACTTTATAATTTCTTTTGCAGTTTCAAAATCAATAAACCTTGCGCCTAAACATAAAACATTTGCGTTATTGTGTTTTCTTGATAATTCAGCGCATTCAGACGAATAGCAAAGCGCAGCTCTGACATTTTTTGTTTTATTTGCAACGATTGAAACACCTATTCCGCTTCCGCAAACTAAAATTCCTTTCGAGTTTTCGTTTTGTGATACATATTTCGATACTTCTTTTGCAAAATCAGGATAATCGCAAGAGTCGGTCGAGTTTGTTCCAAAATCAATATAGTTTATATCGTTGCCATTCATATATTCTTTGATTTTTTCTTTTAATTCGTATCCGGCGTGGTCTGAACCGATTGCAATCATTTTTAATCGCCAACCTTTAATTTGTTTTCTTTAAGTAATCTTTCCGCCTGAGAGAGCTTCAAATAATTTATCGGCAAATTATAGCTGTCGGATAAATTATTTTGGTTTTTCATTTCTTGTGCTACAAAAGCGACGTTTGAAGCTTTTATAAATTTGTTTCTGTCTTTAATCGGAAAGACTTTTAATTTGTCGCTTGATTTTAATATATCATAACATATTATAGCACTATCTCCGACAAATCGTAAATCGCCCTCTAAGTTTTTAAAATCGTTCGCTATTTCATCCAGCGTTACGGATTTATCGTCAGTAAGTCTTGTGATAACTTTATTTTCCGACTTAAAAACAGCGCTGTAAATTTCGTTTGTTCTTGAATTTATAGCGGAATATATAAAAGAGTTTTCGTCGATAAAATTATATGCAAGTGCATGCAGCGGCGAAATTCCTACGCATGGCTTGTTTGTTACCATTGCAAGCGCTTTAACAATAGAAACGCCTATCCTAAGCCCCGTAAAAGAACCGGGCCCATTGCAAACTGCGAATAAGTCAATGTCATTTATGTCGGTTTTAGAGTTAGACAGCACAGACGCAACCATTGGAGCCAATGTTTCGCTGTGAGTTAATCCGCAATTTGTAAAGGATTCAGAGATAATTTTATCGTCTTCTACAATCGCCACAGAAGCAGTAGCGGAAGACGAATCAACGGCAAGTATTTTCAAAATTTTCATCTCCTTCAATAGTTATAATTCTTTCATTTTCATAAGATGTTTTTTCTATTGATATTTTAATAGCACTTTTGGGAATAAAATTTTCTATATTTTCGCTCCATTCAATTAGCATAACGCCGGAATCTATATAATCAAAAAAACCGGTAGATTCTAAATCTTCCGGCGTGTTTACTCGATACATATCAAAATGATATATAGTAAATTTATCCGTTTGATATTCGTTAATAATCGAAAAGGTAGGACTGGAAACTTCATTTTCTATATTAAAATATTTTGCAATTCCACGTATAAACGCAGTTTTTCCAACACCAAGGTCACCGAAAAAAGCAATAATTTCGTTACCTACTAAATTTTTAGCAATATTTTGAGCTATATTTTCAGTTTCAGATAATGAACAACTTTTTATTTTTAACATATATTCCTCGATTTATTTTTTAAATTAGTTTGTTAAGAAATTTGCTTACACGAACATTTTCGCAATTTTTGAATAATTTTTCCGGAGTTTCGTCTAAAATAATTTCTCCATTATCCATAAAAAGCACTCTTGAAGCTATATTTTTAACGAATGACATATCATGAGTTACAACAACCATAGTCATGCCGTGTCTAGCAATATCAGACATAACAGCTACGACTTCGTTCACCATTTCAGGGTCAAGCGCAGAGGTGGGTTCATCGAAAAGCATTAATTCAGGTTTCATAACGAGTGACCTTACAATAGCGATGCGCTGTTTTTGACCACCTGAAAGTTGTGACGGATAATGATTCGCTTTGTCATCCAGTCCAACTTTTTTTAATAATTCATTAGCATAATATTCGGCTTTTTCTTTTGAGTAAATTTTTAGCGAAACAGGAGCCAGTGTTATATTTTGCATAATAGTTAAGTGCGGAAAAAGATTAAAGTGCTGAAAAACCATGCCGATATTTTTTCTTATTAGGTCTAAATTACAATTCTTCGCTGTAATATCTGTACCTTTAAAAAATATAGATCCGCTCGAAGGTTTTTCTAAACCGTTAAGGCACCTCAAAAAAGTACTTTTTCCAGAGCCTGACGGCCCAATTACAGCTACTTTTTCGCCTTTTTGTATATCTACGTTTATGCCGTCTAATATTCTTAAAAGTTTGTTTTCTTGATGAAATTCTTTATATAAATTTTTAACGCTTATCATTTACACGTAATTTCCTTTCGATAAAAGACATAAAGAATGTTGTTGCGATTACAGTTATAAGATATAAAATTGCAACTGTAGATAGCGGAACAAGAGGTTCATATGTTTGACTTCTGATAATATCTCCCGCACGAGAAAGGTCTGTAACGCCGATAAATCCGGCAACAGAAGTTTCTTTTATTAACTGTATAAATTCATTTACAAGTGTAGGCAAAACATTTTTCAGAGCTTGCGGCATAATAATTTTTCGCATAGTTATCGATTCACTCAACCCCAAAGACCGACCGGCTTCATATTGTCCAACGTCTATCGAAAGTATTCCCGAACGAATAATTTCCGCTACATATGCTCCGGAATTTATTCCAAAAGCTATCATTGAAACAACAACTTTGCTAAGTCCGGTAGACGAAAAAATCAGATAATACATTACAAAAAGCTGAACAACCACCGGCGTGCCTCGTATTATTGTTAGGTATAAATCAGCTATTGCTTTTAAAATCTTAATTACAAAATTTTCTTTGCGACTTACTTTTACTGCAGAAATTAAAATTCCTATAAATATACCGATTAAAAGAGCCACTACGGTTATTTCGAGTGTTGTCAGTAAACCGTTTATTATCATTTTATAGCGGTCTTTTTCTTTTAAGTTATTATAAATTTGCGCTATTAAATCTATGCTCGGTGAATATGAATCCGTTATATATTTATCGACGATTTTATCGATTTCTTTCGAGTCTTTTAAGGATTTAAGTTCGCTGTTTATGTGTTCCAATAATTCCGTTTCGCCTTTTGGAACAGCAATGCGGTAACCTTCTTCGAATAAATATTCGTCCAGCATTTTTACTTTGTTATTCGAAAGCGAAATTAATTTTTTAGCAGGCGCATCGTCTACAACAACTGCGTCCAAACGATTGTTTATTAAATCTAAAACTGCGTCGGAACTTTTGTTGTAGCGTTCTATTGCTGCATTTTTAAAATTCTCCGTGCAATAAATATCCCCGGTAAATCCCATAGCTACGCCAATTCTTTTTCCGTCTAAATCGGCAGAAGATTTGATATTGCTGTTGTTTGGAACGATAATCGCCTGTTTTGAATAATAATATACATCCGAAAAATCTACGTTTTGAGCTTTATCGCTACTATAACTCATAGCGGCAATTGCAAAATCGCAATTTCCGCTATTTAATTCCAAAGTTACAGCATCAAACGAAACGTCGTTTATTTTAGTTTGAGCGTTTAAACTTTCGGCTATTTTTTTCGTTATGTCTATGTCTATTCCTACGATTTTATCTCCGTTTTTATATTCAAAAGGTTCAAATTCGGCATTTGTTGCTATTTTTATTTCGCCGGATTTTTGAATTTCCGAAAGCTTATTTTCGGCATTGGCGGTAAATAAAGTTGTAGCTAAAACAAACATTGCGCATAATATTTTTTTCGAAAGATGTTTCACCTTTAAATTAATCCTTCCCTAATTCTACTTTTGGTTTGTTTAATGATTTTGGTTTTTCGTAAAAATACGGTACGAGTATTGTTGCAACGTTTTCATGTTTTCTAAGTCTTTTTTCGATGAAGAATGTTGTTTGATTGTGAAATATAATATCTTTCCAACCGCTTCCGCAAATTCTCGTCAAAACAACAGTCAAACTTTCATCGCCTTTTAGTAAAGCTTCCTGTTCAGAAACATATTTCTCAATCGGAGTTATTATGTCACGATAAGGTGTATATTTTATCGTAAGAGGAATATCAATTTTTAAGTCTTGCCACTGTCTTTTAAGGCGTTCTGTTTCCGTGCTGGAAACTGAAATATGAAGCGGAGTTACATTCGAGGTTATTTTATTTGCGTAATCGAAAGTCTTTAACGCTGCACGATTAACTTTGTTTATCAAAACAATACAAGGAAATGTATCTGAACTTGTGCTTTTTTTGTATTGGTATTTATAACCTAAAAGACTTATACCCTTTAAGAATTTAAAGTAATGCCTGTGCGTTCTGGACATAAACCACATTAAAAGCGGCGCTATTATAATAAGTGCCCACGCACCATGCGAAAACTTTGTTGTAAACACTACAATAGAACCTATAAAGGTGACTAACGCACCGAATCCATTAATTAAAGATTTATACTGCCAACCGTCTTCTTTGGAACGTAACCACTTAACAAACATACCGAATTGAGAAATCGTAAATGAAACAAATACGCCCACAGAATAAAACGGAATTAATTTATGCGTATCAGCATTAAAAGCGATTAATAAAATTGAGCTTGCTGAAAATATGAACATAATACCATTAGAAAAACTAAGTTTAGTTCCTCTTTGCGAAAATTGTATAGGAACATATCTGTCTTTTGCGAGGATTGATAATAAAATCGGTAAACCGCTGTAAGAAGTATTTGCGGCTAAAAGTAAGATTAAGGACGTAGTTATTTGCAAGACATAAAACATAATGCCGTTCCCGAAAATAGCTGATGCCATTTGGGAAAGAACTGTTTTATCCTCTAAAGGTATAACTTTTAAAGAACTTGCAAGAAAACTCGTGCCGCCGAATATAAATATTATTATTCCGCCGAGCATAAACAATACTTGTTTAGCGGTTTTCTGAGAAGGTTCTTTAAAGCTCGGAATGGCATTGCTGACCGCTTCAACTCCTGTCAGCGCCGAACAACCCGATGAAAACGCACACAAAAACAAAACCAACGTCATACCGGTTATATTGTTATTAGAAATCTGTGCGATTTGCTCCGGAGAGTAACTAATCGGATGAAGTCCGTTTGTAAATATTCCGATAAATCCGGTAACAATTAAGGTTATCATAGAAAAAATGAACATGTATGTCGGTATACCGAATATCTTGGAAGATTCGCCAATTCCACGTAAATTTATTAAAGTAATCACACCAACACAAAAAAGCGAAATAATAATTTTGTATGGTTCTAAAACAGGATACACTGCTAATATTGCCGCAGTCGAAGAAGAAACGCTTACCGCTACCGTCATAATATAATCTATAATCAAACAAGTTGCGGCTAATAAAGAAGCTTTTTTGCCGAAATTTTCTTTTGCAACAACGTACGCTCCCCCACCGTTCGGGTAATGATTTATTATTTGTGAATATGAAAAAATTAAAATCAAGAGGAGTAAAATAATCGGAACGCTAACCATTCCAACATAGTTAACTGCCATTATTCCCAAAGCCGGAACAAGTGCCATCAAAATTTCTTCCACTGCATAAGCAACCGACGATACTGCATCACTCGCCATAATGGGAAGACCCCACAGTCTGGAAAGTTTTTCGCTTTTTAGTTGATCATCTTTTAGTGCCGAACCTAGTAATAGCTTTTTAAAATCGTTTAAATCAGGCACGCAAAAACCATCTCCGTTCTTTTTTATAATTAGTTAACGCGAATTTTGATTTGCTTGAGAATAATATTACCATAAAATCGACTAAATACAAAATTTTTTGTAAATAAAATCATTAATTTCTCAAAGCTTATAAAATTATAACTATTTTATATTTACGCAACGGATTTTTCGGTCTTGAAATTTATATTTTCACCGTCTGAATAAGCCTTAACAGTGCCGTCTTTATCTGTTCGATATATCTTTTCGCAAAAGCTGTTGAGTCTCGTTACAATTTTTTCTTTCGGAACACCGGAAATTACTGCATATTTAGGAGAAACGCATTTTAAAAATTTGTATGTATTCGAAGTTGTACTTCCGTGATGCCCGACTTTTAAAACATCTGATTTTAAATTTTTTCCTGATTTTATAATATCAGATTCCTCACTTTTTTCAGCGTCTCCCGTAAATAAAAATGAAACTTTTTTGTAAGCTATTTTTATAACGAGTGAGTTGTTGTTTAGGTTGGAATCGTCTTTTTTAATAGGACCAAAAACTTCAAAATGTAAATCTCCGATTTTAAAAGTGTCGTTTGGAGTAACGGTTTTTTTGAGAATACTTTTATCGGATATAAGATTTAAAGATCGGAAGAGCGTCGGGTAGGGAAAGAGTGTAGATCTCGGTGGTCGCCGTA
>CAMJYS010000019.1 GCA_946410005.1 uncultured Clostridia bacterium
CTTTAAAACTATAGTAACATGAGAACTTCTTTTTTCTATTCTGTATGCTCTGCCTTTTGACATCGGTCTAATTCTTTTTAGAATTGGTCCCGGGCAAACAAAGCATTCTGAAACATAAAGACTGGCTACGTCCATTTGATAGTTATTTACTGCGTTCGCCATTGCTGATTTAAGAAGTTTTTTCAAATATTCACATGCAGATTTTGGCGTATTTTCTAAAACTGCCATTGCATAATCTACAGGCTTATTTCTGATTAAATCAAGCACTACAGATACTTTTCTTGGCGAAATACGCGCATATCTTAAATGTGCTTTCGCTTCCATTAATCACAACTCCTTTCGTGAGTTATTTTTTACCTGTGGTCTTTGAACCCGCGTGACCTTTGAATGTTCTTGTAGGTGCAAATTCACCAAGTTTGTGTCCTACCATATCTTCAGTTACATAAACCGGAACATGTTTGCGACCGTCATGTACTGCAAACGTATGTCCTACAAACTCAGGGAAAATTGTTGATGATCTGCTCCATGTTTTAAGAACCTTTTTTTCGCCGCTCTTATTTAATTCTTGAACTCTTTTTAAGAGCTTTTCAAATACAAAAGGTGCTTTTTTCAAACTTCTACTCACTGTATCAATCTCCTTTCCCTAATTATTTACTATTTCTACGTTTAACGATAAATTTATTAGATGCCTTTTTCTTAGATCTTGTCTTATATCCAAGAGCAGGTTTACCCCAAGGTGTTGTTGGTCCCGGACGACCTACCGGAGATTTACCTTCACCACCACCGTGTGGGTGATCGCATGGGTTCATGACGGAACCACGTACGGTTGGTCTCCAACCCATATTACGTTTACGACCGGCTTTACCGATTTTTACGTTTTCGTGGTCAATGTTTCCTACTTGACCGATTGAAGCCATACACTCTTCAGGAACATTTCTAAGCTCTCCCGAAGGAAGTCTTAAAAGTGCCATTTTGTTTTCTTTTGCCATTAATTGAGCCATGTTTCCTGCTGCTCTGGCAAGTTGTGCGCCTTTTCCGGGATAAAGCTCTACGTTGTGGATAAATGTACCAACCGGTATGCTCGAAAGCGGAAGTGCGTTACCAACTTTTATGTCTGCGCTTGTGCCGGCCATAATTTCTTGACCAACTGTTAATCCTTGAGGAGCAATAATGTATCTTTTTTCTCCGTCAGAATAACCAACAAGTGCGATATGTGAAGAACGGTTTGGATCGTATTCTAAAGTTAATACTTTACCCGGTACATCGAATTTTTGACGTTTAAAGTCAATAATACGATATTTTTTACGATTTCCGCCGCCTCTGTGACGAACTGTTATACGGCCGTAGCTATTTCTTCCTGCTTTTTTGTTAAGCGAACGAAGCAAGCTTTTTTCTGGGCCATTTTTTGACAATTCCGAATAATCGGTTACCGACATATTTCTTCTTGAAGGTGTAGTCGGTTTATAATTTTTAATTGCCATAAATTCACTCTCCTTATTTTTTTAGCTTTGCGGAGGCTGACTCCTCCTTACATTGCTTATTAAAATAGTTTTTATAAAATTCACCAAAGTTCCCACAAATGTTTTTTGCCTAATAATTCAACCACTATGAAAAAAATTGTAACAATAATTGCTATTACAAATACTATCACTAAAATTTTTTTATATTTTTGGAACACATTAATACCTGATATATTTGAAACCAGCATAGCTAATCCCCACAGTGCGCATTCAAAGCACACTTCTGTTATTCCTAAAGTTATTAAAATAATCGAAGAAGTATAGGCTACACTATAGAGGAATTTTATAAGATTTTTATCAAACCATTCCCTCAAAGAATTCAATTCCTTTACTATCTGCGGTTAAGGTTACATAAGCTTTTTTCCAAGATGCCGTGTAGCCACTTGTTCTTCCGCGACGACGGAATTTTCCTCTTATTTTCAAAGTATTTACTTTTGAAACTTTTACTCCAAAAACTTCTTCTACTGCTTTTGCAATATCAATTTTTGTAGCATCTTTAGCAACTTTAAAGGTGTATTTTTTATTCGGCATTCCACCCATTGTTTTTTCGGTAATGATTGGGCGAATTATTATATCGTGTGCCAACATTATGCGTACACCTCCTCAATTTTGCTAATGGAATCTTTTAATATTATCAATTTTTTAGCGTTCAAAATATCATAAACATTAAGACCACAAACTTGCGAAGTTTTAACGCCGGGGATATTTCTCGCTGATTTTATGATTCTATCTTCGATTTCCGGTAAAACTATAAGCGATTTACCGTTTGCGCCTACTGCATTTAACATATTAACAACAGATTTTGTTTTGTATTCTTCCATTGGCATGGAGTCGATAACTACGATGTTATTGTCAATAAATTTGCTTGAAAACGCAGATTTCATCGCTAAACGTCTAACTTTTTTGTTAAGAACATATCTGTAACTACGCGGTTTTGGTGCAAATACTATACCACCGTGAGTCCATTGCGGAGATCTTGTTGAACCTTGTCTTGCGTGACCTGTTCCTTTTTGTCTCCAAGGCTTTCTTCCGCCACCGGAAACTTCTGAACGGGTTAAAGCGCTTTGGGTTCCTTGGCGTTTGTTCGCAAGATGATTCACGACTACATCGTGCATTACAGATACATTAGGTTCTATTCCAAAAATCGAATCCGAAAGTTCGACTGCACCTACTTCTTTACCCGCCATATCAAACACTGCTATATTAGGCATTACAATTCCTCCTTCCTTATGCTTTAACACTATTGCGAATAAGAACTGTTCCGCCGTTTGGGCCAGGAACTGCGCCTTTTATTGCAATAAGATTATTTTCAACATCAATTTTGGCTATTGTTAAATTTTGTATTGTAACTCTTTCTGCGCCTAAGTGACCGGCCATTTTTTTGCCTTTAAACACTCTGGACGGATCCGAACAAGCACCATTAGAACCACCTTTACGGACTACAGGGCCGGTACCGTGGCTTTCTTTCAAGCGTCTGAAATTCCAACGTTTAATAACACCTGCGTATCCCTTACCTTTACTTGTTCCTACTACATCTACTTTTTCACCTGCTTCAAAAACATCCGCTTTAATGATATCGCCTACATTGTAGGTTGAAATATCTTCAAAACGACATTCCCTGAGCACTCTTTTTGGAGCAATACAAAATTTATCAAAATGTCCTTTTGCCGGCTTGTTTACAAGCTTCGGTCTTAAATCGCCAAATCCAATTTGAACTGCTTCGTAGCCATCAGTTTCGATTGTTTTCTTTTGAGAAACAACGCATGGACCGGCCTCGATTACTGTTACCGGAACAACTTTTCCGTTTTCGTCGAAAATCTGTGTCATACCGATTTTCTTACCAAGAATTGCTTTCTTCATTTTTTCTCCTCCTATTTAGGTTATTGGTTGACTTGAAAAATCAACATGACCTCGACCGCATGTTGGTTGATTAGAGTTTAATCTCTGTTTCAACACCTGCAGGGAGTTCAAGGTTCATCAAAGCATCAACGGTTTTGTTGAGCGGCTTTTTGATGTCAATCAGCCTTTTGTGTGTTCTCATTTCAAATTGTTCACGGCTGTCTTTGTTTACGTGAACTGAACGAAGAATTGTTACGACTTGCTTTTCTGTTGGTAATGGGATAGGGCCCGAAACCTTCGAACCAGTTCTGATAGCTGTTTGAACAACTTTTGCGGCTGCTTGGTCAACAAGCTTTGCATCATAACCTTTGATTTTGATTCTGATTTTTTCTTTGACTGCCATTAAATCGCCTCCTTACTCAAAAATAGTCAGTGGGCGTACACTTTTATTAATCAACCCTTCCGGGTGTTTCATAACTGCAATTAAATAAAAACGGATCGACGCCACGTTCAACCCGGATTAATAAAAAGTGTATAATATCTAATGTAATATGTATTTTTCGCATAAAAAACATAATTAAATTAAATATTCTAAAAATCCTTCGCCCGGTTTAAAATCGGACATACTCCACGGAAAAACCAGCCGGAAAGCTGCAACCTCCCGCTTCAACGCATATCATTTTGCAGTCGTACCTTTACATATTACCATATCCGCATAAATAAATCAACCATTTTTGTAAACATTTTTTCTAAAATTTTAAAAGCGCACGAATAACATAACTCGTACGCTTATTTTATTAATATTAATTAATCCTCAAGACCGATTTTTTGGCAGATATATTCTCCGAGTTTCCAACCACTAACAGCAAACAAAGGCATGGTGACATATTCAGACTTTCCAATAATATCCGCACATCTATTAATCTCCGAACCATACTCATCTTTAATATCCCCAAAATTTTTTAGTTTCGGAAGTCCATTTTTTGCCATATAATGAGCACATATACCAACCCCCAAACCAAAAGCACAAATTGCATCAACAACGTTAGAGCCAAACACTCCTGTAACTACTGAACAAGTACCCTTTATTGCATAGGCGCCTGTTTTTTTAGCAATTTGCTTTGCTGTAATTCCACCTGAGATTTCATCTAATTGACAATCTTCTAATTTAACTATTGAATTTTTCATAATCCAACATCCTTTCTTAATTATATGATTAATTCAACTATAGTTATATAATATCACAATTATTTTAAAAAATCAAGAATATTTTTTATTTTCTACGTGTTGCTACTAGTTTTTTGATAATTTTAATATAATTTATGCAAAATCAACAACAGTTTTGTGCTATTGAAAATATGCATCTAAAATGTCTCTTGCAACGCCTTTAGAGGCTGAACCGGATTTACCATGCTCGATTACTACCGCAACGGCAATTTGAGGATCATCAAACGGAGCGAAACATATAAATAAAACGTGATCCGAACCATTATTTTGCGCCGTTCCCGTCTTACCCGCTACCGCTACTTTATATCCGGCAAAATCACGAGCTGTTCCCGAAAGCACAACTTCTCGCATTCCTTGTTTTACGATATTTAAATTTTCCTCAGATATGCCGACTTTCTCAACAAGTTCAGGCTTATTTTCTTTTACAATTTCCGTATTGGTGTAATCTGTTACTTTTTTCACAACATGAGTCTTAAAACGATTTCCGCCATTCGCTATTGTTGCCACATATGTCGCAAGTTGAAGTGGAGTAAACATATTATCCGATTGCCCTATTGCAGCTTGCGAAGAGCCTGATTCATACCATTTTCCGCCGACTTTTTCAGCGTGTTCCGGCCCGGCAAGAATTCCCGAGCTTTCGCTTAATTCAACGCCGGTTTTTACTCCCAAACCAAATAGTTTTGCGTACTTAGCTATTAAATCTATTCCCAAACGTCGTCCGAGTTCCGCAAAAAACACATTACAAGACTTCGCCAGCGCTTTTACTACGCTAAGCGCTCCGTGAACGTGCATACATTTAAGTCTATACCCAACATAATGAGTAAACGCACCGCTACAACTTATCGTTTCCGACGCAGATATTTTTCCGTTGTGCAAAGCTGTACTTGCGATAAGCGGTTTATATACCGAACCCGGCGTATATGCCCCTAAAAACGCTCTATTAAGCATCGGCTTTTTGGTATCTTTAACAAGTTCGGCTCTATAAGCTTTATCTTCCATAAATTTTGTTAAATCATAGCTCGGATATGTTGCAGCGGCAAGAACAGAAAAATCTTTTACGTTTAAAACTACCGCTGAACCTGACATGCAATCCGAAACACCCGAGTTGTGCATTCTTTGAATATTATTAGCCAAAGACTTGTTGGCGGCTTCTTGTAATTTTGAAGAAATCGTCAAGTGAACGTTATTTCCGGGTCTGGCAGGTTCTTTTTCGGAAATATTTAATATCTGCCCATCACGAGACATTTGAACCATTCGTTTTCCGCCAAATCCTCTCAAAAATTCCTCAAAAACCCCTTCTATCCCGATTTTTCCGATAACTGCATCCATCGGATATGAATCTTTTTTCTTCTCATATTCTTCGCTAGACATAAATCCTGTATATCCAACAATATGCGGAGCAGGACAATTATCTTCATATTTTCTTACGAGCAAAGTTTGAACTCTTACGCCTTTTAAAACAGACGATTTTTCACAGATTGTCATTGCAGCGTCTTTATTTATATTTTCCGACAAAACATAAGGTATATATCTGGCAACATACCCTCCGTTTTTATCTATATTTGACCTAACGCTGCAAATTGCTCGTTGGTCTTGTTTTGAAAATTCCGAAAGATTATACCTATTTATCATTTCGTCCATACAATCGTTAGCGGCAGAATCCTCCGAAAGTTTTAGCATCGCTTTTAGCGATTTTATTTGGCTTTCTTTATCTTTTTCAAAATAAAATTCGTTATTTTTAAGTTTAATCGGCATAACGTCTATCCATGAGCAATTAAACTTTTCCAGGATTTTTATAATCGACAAAATTATATTATTTTCTTCTTCTTTTTTTATCAAAAGTCGGTCTAAAACTACTTTATAACCTTCAACGTTCGTCGCAAATCTATTCCCATCACAATCGAAAATTTCTCCTCGAACAGGGTCTGTTTTAACAAAATATATATTACTGCTGTTCGCTCGCTTTTTATAATATTCGCTGTTTATCACTTGCCAATCTACAAGCCTTGCTATAAAGCACGAAAAAACAGTTATTATAAATAACAGCATTACTATATATCTTCTTTTAAAAGTTGTTAACTTTTTTATTTTTCTCGCCCCCTGTATTCTTCGAAAAATAAATACATCTATTAAACCAAAATACAATAGGTGCAATTATTACAGAATAAATCATAACGGGCAAAAATATTTTTTCTAAAATAAATTCTAAACCCGTAACATTTTTTAACACATAGAAAAACAAAAATCTTAACAAAAGGACAACAAATACCGTTACGGTACTTATTGACCAGAACACAAGTAAATTCGGTTTTATAAAATAAGTCGTAATTACCCCGATGACATATCCCAAAAAGCACAATAACATTGCGCATAATCCTATCGGAACTCCAAAAATCATATCAAGAAATATTCCGGATACAACCCCGAAAATCATACCGACAAATTCATTTTCAAAAACAGCTATAGTTGAAAAACCTATTACAACTAATAATGGCTTTGCGGCAAATTCCCCGATATTTAAAAATGTTGACTGCTCTAAAGAATAAAAAACATACAATTCAAAAAAATAAATTATAAAACGTATGTATAAACTTTTGTCTTTAAAAGACTCCATTTAAGAAATCTCCTTAAAAATTTTTATTTTTTCTATTTTTCGATATTATTCATAATTCCTTTTCCTCTGAAATCAGAAACCACAAAAACTTCTTTTATATTCTTTACATCTTCGAAAAGTTCAATCAAAGCATAATGCGAACATTCATAATTATCATATTTTACTTCTTTTACTTTACCGATTTTTAAATTTTTAGGATACATTCCGCTGGCACTGCTTGTAACAATAATATCATCCGGTGAAATATTATTTTGAGCAGGAATAAACATCATTTTTGTGAAATTATTTTTAGCAGATTCAAGCGAACCCATTACAATTCCGGAATCGCCCGAAACACAATCTTGCGCACCGACTTTAAATTCCGGAGATAAAGCGGATTTAACTCTACAAGCTTCTAATGATACTTCGCAGACTCGTCCGACAATTCCATTTTCGGTTATTACGGCGTCGTTTACTTCTATTCCGGAAGATTTGCCTTTATCAAGCACAAAATCGCCGAAAATATCTGTTTGGTCTCTCCCGATTACCGAAGCCGAAACGAATTTCAAACTATTGTCCGATTCTTTGATATCATAATACTTTTTAAATCTTTCGTTTTCCCTTTTTATATTGTAATAGTCAACTGTTATATCACGCTGATGATTAAGCTCTGATTTTAAATTTTCATTTTCTTGATATAGTTTTTCTTTTTCTTCAAATTGATAGTTAAAATCCGACGCTTTTGTCGAAACATACCATAAAGCTTTTTGAACGGGGACTGTCATAGAATTAAAAATATCTGAAAAAATATTGTCTGGATTAGAAAAAGTATACAAAGTAATACCTGATATCAAAAGCAATGTGCCAAAAATTGCCTTAAAAGTGGCACTTTTAAAAAATTCCTTCAACTTTTTCTCCACACCTCTTAAAATTAAACCTTAAAGATATAATTTATCTTGTTCTGCGTGAACGATAATACTCTTTCGGCATAGCAATACTTAAACATTTTCCTGTACCGTCAACAACACAATCCAGTGGTTTTTCGGCAACGTAAACCGGCATATTCGTATACTGAGCAACAAGGGTATCCAGACCTCTCAAAAGTGCTCCGCCGCCTGTCAGCATTATTCCTCTGTCTATTATATCTGCTGACAATTCAGGAGGGGTATTTTCTAAAGTGCTTTTAATCGCTTCAATAATACGTTCCAGAGGGTCCTTGAGTGCTTCACGAACTTCCCCTGACGTTATCACAATATTTTTCGGCAATCCGTCTACAAGATTTCGACCTTTTATGCTCATTTCTCCCTCGTCTTCATACGGGACTGCCGAACCTATATTTATTTTTATGTCTTCCGCTGTGCGTTCACCGATTAAAAGATTATATTTGCGTTTTACATAGGAAATTATAGCTTCGTCGAGCTTATCACCGGCAACACGCTCTGATGTCGCCGTAACAATTCCGCCGAGCGATATTACAGCTACTTCTGATGTTCCCCCACCGATATCAACAACCATGCTTCCCGTTGGGTCTGAAATCGGAAGTCCTGCTCCCATAGCTGCCGCCATCGGTTCGTCCACGAGTTCAACAATTCCGGCTCCGGCTTGTTTTGCGGCGTCTTCAACTGCTCTGCGTTCCACTTCTGTAACTCCGGAGGGAATGCAAATTATTACTTTCGGTTTTGTAAAAAATAAACTTTTTGCAGTTTGAGATATAAAATATTTAAGCATGCTGGCGGTTATATCGAAATCTGCTATTACGCCGTCTTTAAGCGGTCGAACAGCTACAATTGAGCCCGGCGTACGGCCTATCATTTCCTTTGCTTGTGTACCTACCGCCAAAACCGTATCATTTCGGACATCTAACGCTACAACTGACGGTTCACGTTTTACAATTCCTTTTCCTTTTACGAACACCAAAGTATTCGCTGTTCCAAGATCTATACCAATTTCTTTTGAAAACATTTATAATCTCCCCTCGATAAATAAAAATGTATATCTGATAATTATATCACTATATTATATTGTTTAAAAATTATTTTCCCGTAGAACCAAATCCACCTTCGCCTCGACTTGTTTCATTTAAATTTTCGCATAGATTGAGCATCGGAGTTTCAACATTCATTATGACCATTTGCGCTATTCTTTCACCCGGTTGAATAGTATAAGCTTCCTCGCTTAAATTACAAAGTCCAACACCTATTTCGCCTCTGTAATCACTGTCTACTACTCCGACACCGTTAGAAAGAGTAATGCCTTTTTTTACACCCAAACCGCTTCTCGCAAATATAAAAGCGGCATATTTATTACTTGGTAATTCTATTGCAATTCCGCAAGGAATAAAAGTTCTTTTGCCGGGATTTAAAATTATCGGCTCGCTTATGCATGCGCAGAGGTCATATCCGGCAGAACCGGCTGTTGCCCTTTTGGGAGCTATAGTATGTTCTGATAATTTACAAAAATTTAATTGTTTTAACGCTTGACTTTTGTTTTCCACATTATCACCTTAGTTTTCCACAAAATAATGTTTATTTTCTAAAAAATACATCCAATACGAATGTTTTTGGGGGTTAAAAAGGAAATATTTTAATAAGTTTTCCTCATTTTCCACATTAATTTCAACATTTTAACCGAATTATATAATCCTTTGTAATAAATTTTACCATAAAAGATTGAATAATAATATAAATTTACAATTAAATTTAGCGGATATTTTTTTGTTAATTCAGTTTACAACAACATATTTATTTTCTTCAAACGCTTGTAACCCACTGTCTATCGTTCGTTTGTGGAATTTGTATATTTAAAATTAGGTTTAATAAATAGATCGGAAGAGCACACGTCTGAACTCCAGTCACACGTATCAAT
>CAMJYS010000020.1 GCA_946410005.1 uncultured Clostridia bacterium
AGCGATTGCGTAAGCGAATGACCAAGCAGTAGCAGGACCACGGCTAGTTACGATGTGCTCCGACCATCGCTCCGTTATCTCCGCAATATTTAAGTTCGGGTTTGAAAAATTTCCAATTTCGTTTCTTACATTCTTTTTCTAAGCTTGTCCTTAATAACGAATTGGCCGACACTCCTCCTGCTATTGCAAGATTTATATACCCAAAATCTTTCGCAGCGGAAATAAAATTATTAACAAGACAATTAACAACCGATTTTCTAAAAGTTGCTGATATATCTTCTTTTGGAAGTGGAATGTTTTTTTGATTATATCCGTTAATAATATTTATCATTGCGGTTTTTAATCCGGAAAAACTGAAATCATATGTTTTGTCTTCGTTTTTTAGCGGTACAGGTAACGCAAATGCATTCGGATTGCCATTTTCTGCTACCTTATCCAGATTCACTCCGCCGGGGTAATCAAAACCTAATCTTCTTCCTATTTTATCAAACGCCTCGCCGGCTGCGTCATCTCTTGTTTTTCCTAAAATTCTGAAATTCGTGTAATCTCTAACCTCTATTATATGAGAATGTCCGCCTGAAACCACTAAACACAGAAACGGCGGTTTTAATTCTTTATTCGAAAGATAAAGCGATGCTATATGCGATTTTATGTGATGCACAGGAATAATCGGAAGTCCCGTTGCAATTGAAAGCCCTTTTGCAAAGTTAACTCCAACTAACAACGAACCTACTAAGCCGGGAGCGTACGTAACCGCTATCGCTTCTAAATCGCTAAAGCTCAATCCGGCTTCTTCCATTACACATTTAACAAGCGGTGATATATTTTCGATATGCTTACGAGAAGCAACTTCAGGCACTACTCCACCGAAAACTTTATGGTCTTTTATCTGTGAAGATGTAAGCGACGATAATACTTTTCTGCCGTCTTCTACCAATGCGGCAGCTGTATCGTCACAGGATGATTCTATTGCAAGTATTTTCATTTATAATTTACCTCTATAAAAATTTTGTCATAATAATTGCATCTTCAAGTGGATTTGTATAAAAATTCTTACGATTTCCGACTTTTTCAAATCCACAATTCGAGTAAAGATTTATTGCGGGAGTATTTGATTTTCTAACCTCGAGCGACAAAAAATTCAAGCTCTTGATTTTACTATAATTTACAAGTTCGTTTACAATATTTGTTCCTATTCCGAATTTACGATATTTACGTTTTACAGCGATATTATAAATATATCCTTCACCCATCACACTATACATACCGCCGTATCCGACTACTTCATTTCCTATTTTTGCAACAATAAAATGCGATAAATCATCATTTATTACGGCTTTTATTGCTTTTTCAGACCATGGCTTAGAAAAACATTCTTTTTCTATTTCCGCTACCATTAAAACATCTTCGTTTTTTAATTTCAAAATATTAGCTTTTAGCATCAAACCATGTTTCTCCCACCGCTATATTTACCTTAAGCGGTACACTTAACTTTATCGCCTTTTCCATTTCGAATTTTAATATTTCGGTAGCCACTTTCGTTTCTTCCATAGGCGATTCTATTATTAATTCATCGTGCACTTGCAAAATTATCTTGGATTTTAATTTTTGATTTTTAAGTGATTTATAGATATTAACCATGGCAATTTTTATTATATCTGCGGCCGTCCCCTGAATAGGCATATTTTTTGCAACACGTTCGCCGAACATTCTTAAATTATAATTTGAAGAATTTATTTCCGGTAAATATCTTCTTCTGTTAAACATTGTTTCCACGTAACCGTTTTTATAAGCAAAATCAACGGTATATCTCAAATATTCTTCTATACCTTTGTAATTTGAAAAATATCTGTCAATATATTTTTGCGCTTCTATACGACTTATTTTTAAATCTTTCGCTAAAGAAAATGCACCAATACCGTAAATTATTCCAAAATTCACAGCTTTCGCTTTAAAACGCATTTCAGGTGTCACCATCGAAAGCGGAACGTTTAAAACTTGTGATGCTGTCAGCGAGTGGATATCTTCGTCATTTTTAAAAGCATTTACCATACATTCATCTTGTGAAAGATGCGCCAACAATCTAAGCTCGATTTGCGAATAATCCGCATCTATCAAAACATTTCCTTTTCCGGCTTTAAAAAATTTTCTAAAACTTCTACCCACTTCTGTTCTTACAGGAATATTTTGTAAGTTAGGCTCGGTAGAGCTTATTCTACCTGTTTTGGTTTCTGTTTGATTAAACGACGAATGTATTCTTCCGTCTTTTGAAATAAGTTTAATTAATCCGTTACAATAAGTTGACTTAATTTTCGAAAGAACTCTGTAAGATAGTATTTCATCAATAATTTTATAATCATCTCGAAGCTCCTCCAAAATTCTGGCATTTGTTAAATATCCGGTTTTGGATTTTTTCCCTCCGGGTATTTTTAAATTTTCAAAAAGTATAAATCCGAGTTGTTTCGGCGAATTTAAATTAAACTCAAATCCGGCTAAATCAAAAATATTTTTCTTTATTTTTTCAATTTCAATATCTAAAATTTCGCTGTAATTTTTTAAACCAACTTCGTCTATTTCAAATCCGGTATTTTCCATATCGGCTAAAACTTCTGACAATGGTTCTTCTATATCATTCAAAAGTTCACTTGCGTTGTTTTTTTCGATATCTTCTTTTAATTTTGAAAACACAGAATTTAAGAAATATAAATTCTTTAAAAGTTCTTTATCATCATCACTAATATCAAAATTTTCTCCAATTATTTCAGGCTCTACAACATCATTTTCATTAGCAATTCTTTGTATGCCGTAATCATTCGAAGAAGGGTTTAAAATATATGACGCCAACATAGCATCAAATTTTTCACCTAAAAATTCAATACCCTTTTTCAGTATTGCTCTGTAAAATATTTTCATATTGTATGATATTTTTTCTGCTTCCATAAGGCAAAATTCTTTTAAAAATTCGTTGAAACCTTCTTTTTTACATTTGGCAAAATAGATATCTTTGTCTACAACAAAGGCCAAAGCTTCCGGTTCAAAATTTTCATTAACCTTGGGAAGAAAAACTACACGTTTTGATTTTTTGATTTTGTTAATAATTTCAGGAAAATCGTTCACAAATTTAACTTTAACAGACAAAATTTCTTCGTTTTTATCTTTCAAATCCATCTTTTCCATCAAAGAAAAAAATTCTAAATCCGTCATAATTCTTTTTACTTTTCTTACATTCATGGCTTTCGGAATATAATTATCAATATTTGTATCTATCGGAACATCTCGACATATTTCTCCTAATTTTCTGCTCAAAAAAGCTAATTCTTTATTTTGTATAAGCTTTGAAACGGTTTTCTCTTTTAAATCTATATTTTTTAGATTATTACAATTTTCAAGTATTTCATAAAGTCCTTCAAGCGTGCCATACTTAGATATTATTAAGTGTGCAGTTTTTTCTCCTATACCGGGTATTCCTGGAATATTGTCAGATTTATCTCCTTTTAGAGCCTTTATATCAACAAATTTTTGGGGCAATATATCAAATTCATTTTTTACTCTATTAATGTCATATATAACTGCTTCAGGTTTACCCATTTTAGTTTTTGCTATTCTTACTGTCACATTTTCGGATACCAACTGCAAACTGTCCGTATCTCCTGTTGCAATAATACATTTGTGCCCGTTTTTTTCACAATAAGACGCAAAAGTGCCTAGAATATCATCAGCTTCGTAGCCTTCTTTAGAAACCAATTTATAACCCATAGCTGTAAGTAACTCTTTCAAAATAGGAATTTGTTGTGCAAGCTCTTCGGGCATTTTTTTTCGATTTGATTTGTAATCGCTATACATTTTATGCCTAAATGTAGGAACAGGTAAATCAAAAGCAACTGCAACGGCATCGGGGCGAACTTCACTCAGAAGTTTTTGCATCGTTATCAAAAAACCATATATTGCATTTGTTGTTTGTCCATTCTTATTTGACAAAACACGTATTCCATAATACGAACGATTTAAAATACTGTTACCATCTAAAACTAAAAAATTCAAAAATATCACCACTTAAAAATTTTATTACTTTAAATTATGCCAAACATTTTTTATGTCTTCATCTTCATCTAAAACATCTAGCAAAACATTCACTTTTTCAGATTCTTCCTCAGAAAGCGAAACATAATTATCCGGCACCATTCCTACTTCTGAAGATACAAATTCATAACCTTTATTTTTTAAATATTCATATACGACTTCATAATCTTCTTTTTCGGTATAAACCACAAAACAATCCTCATCTTTCACAAAATCAAGCGCTCCGGATTCAATTACATCTTCCTCAAAAGATGATTCATCTGTTATATTTTCAGAATCGATAGCTATAATTCCTTTTTCTTTAAACATAAAAGAAACGCAACCCGTAGACCCCATGTTTCCACCATATTTACTAAAATAATGACGAATGTTTCCTGCAGTTCTGTTACGATTATCTGTCAAAGCCTCAATTATTATTGCAGTACCAAACGGACCATATCCTTCGTAAGTTATTTCTTCATATGTACTGCCGTCCTCTCCCGCAGCTTTTTTTATTATTCTTTCTATATTATCGTTCGGGACATTATTCGCTTTCGCCTTTGCAATAGCGTCACGCAGCTTAAAATTTGAGTCCGGGTTTGCTCCTCCTTCTTTAACCACAACAGCCAACTCTCTACCAATCTTAGTAAAGATTTTTGCTTTTTGAGCATCTGTTTTTTCTTTTTTACGCTTTATGTTATTCCATTTTGAATGACCTGACATTCCGATTTTCACTCCAAACAATATAATTTTGATTACTTAATTTTACTATTTTTTACAAGGTTTATCAACAGGTATACATAACAACACAAAAGCAAATAAAAAAATATTTTATTTAAACAATTTTTTGCTTGATTATTTTTGTTTTTAGTGTATAATGATAAATAATGATTCTTTTTTTACAAAAATAATTTTTGGAAGTGAGTGAAATGGCTAAAAGTTTAAAGACATTCGCCCGAGAAAGTGCAATAAAAAAAGAAGTGGCAACATGGACTATAAAAGACTGCAATGACTATTTAAACAAACACAAGTATGATAATGTTAAACCAAATTCCTTGATGGCTAAAAAATTAAATATTGTTATGAAACACCAAAAAATTTTAGAAAAAATCAAATTAGCAGAACAAATGGAAGGCAAACAAAGAGAAGAATTGTTAAAAGATGTACCGTTTGATTTATTAATAAAAAATGCACCTAAAGAAGTGCGAGACCCCGAAGATAAAAAGCTCAGAAATTATCAAAAACACACCGGCGTTTATTTGTGGTCTCTAGGATATGACATTGATAAATTCATAGGTGCCGGATGTAGCGCTGTAGTTTGGAAATGTAAAGATGAAAAAGCTATGCGTGTCGCATGTGATAACAAATTACTGGGATTTATAAAGATAAGTAATTCGGCCTCTGAAATCAAAGATTCAAATAAAATAGAAGCAATACTCCAAAACAATCCCAAAAATAGCAAATATCTATTCTCGACGAAACATATAAAAGATGTTGGAAAAAGCGGCAAAGCTGTATTTGAAACTGAACTGGCAAAACATGGCGATTTGCAGAAATTTCAAGGTGACAATTCCTATAAAAAAAATATAGAACGTATATTACAGATGGCATCAGACGCTCTAAAAGGATTAAAAGCTTTACATGATTCAGGATATTCGCACAATGATATAAAGCCCGATAATATTTTAGTAGGCGAAAAACCAAAAAAAGACAAAACAAGTAGGATTAACTTAAAAATAGCTGATTTTGGTGCTATGACAAAAATTAAAAACACCTATAAAATTTTCACAAATAGAAATTTCCATGCTCCGGACTTTTACAAAATAAGTAAAGGAGCTGTAGAAGGCAGAGATATTTATTCGTTAGGTTGTATATTTATAGGTCTTCTCATAGAGGATAAGAATTTTAGTGAAAATTACCAAAACTTAGCAAAACAACTAACTTCGATTAAATCGGAAAATTTTTTCAATAAATATCTAAAAGATATATATCAAAATATAATTGAACCGGAAAAAGATATATTGATAGAATTTCTAGACCTAATCTCTAAAATGGTACAATCTAGTTACAGCAATCGTATATCTATTGACAACGCTATAATAAATATTAAAAAACTAAAAAAAGACATCAAAGACATCAAAGAACAAAAACAAATTAAACAATTTAAATCTAACGTCATTCAAGAATTAAAAAATAATTTTAAAAACAAATCCAAATAATTATTTTGCAAACGCTTTTTCTTATTTTATTTAAATGTATCTTTGGGATGCTGCCCACCAAAATATAAGCTTGAATTATGTTAATGTTTATGCTATAATTAAACGTAAATATTTTAGGGAGGCATTCGATTATGCATAAAAACAATTTTTTTAGTAAAATAATTACTATAAGTTTAATTTTATCAAACTTTCTTTGCTACAACGCTAACTGTTCTGAAATATCACCAAAAACAACTAATTTGCCCGAAGTTTCACAAGAAGTAAAATCAGACGAAACATCTGAAAATATTAAATTTTTAGCCCAAAAATTTAAAATTAAAGAATCTGAATTTGAAAACTTGCTTTATTCTAATGACAAAAAACAAAAACTCGTTCCAGTTAGTAAAAATCATTTAGAATTATTTAAAGCTGTATTTTGCCATAACAATTCTGAATATATGAAATATTTTGCGTATGGAAAAGGCAAACCTGAAAATTTAGCAGAAAAAATTCTAGAAAACAAGATGTCAAGAATGTATAAAAAAGACAAAGAATTACCTGCATCGTTAACTTTTGTAATAATAGATAATAATAAAGCAGCAGGTGTAGTTATGGTAGGACCCGTTTCCGACAAATCTTACCCCGAAGTAGCTTATATCATAAAAAAAGATTATGCAAATAGAGGATTAGGCGGATTTGCCGTAAAAACATTATTACTTCTTTTAAAAAAATTAAGAGAAAACAAGATTTATTCTTACAGTAAAATTTACGCAACTTGTCATCCTAACAACTTGTACTCCAATAAAATTTTAAAAAATGCAGGATTTTCTACTGATGGCAAAGAAATAAAAAAAGATTTCGGTCCAAGATACGAATATTTTTATACATTTGAAGACACCGAGAAAGAACAATAGATAGAAATAAAATCGTATAGCAACTCAGAATTTGAAATATTTTAAAACTCATCAGAAAGTTTTTAGATAATGAACAATGTATTAAACAGATATTCGAAAATAACCTACAAATTTCCACGAGAATTTATTTTACTACAAGGCAAAGGTTGCTTTTGGAAAAAATGCACCTTTTGTGATTATTATAGCGACACAAGTGATAATGCATTCGAAAATAATCGCAGCGTTTTGCAAAAAGTCACGGGTTTTAACAGCGTTCTAGATGTCATAAATTCTGGTTCCACTATGGAAATAGATGAAAAAAGTATCAATTTATTAATAAAAACCGTAAAAGAAAAAAACATAAAAGAGCTTTGGCTAGAAGTTCATTGGGCTTACAGAAATGTCTTAGAAGATTTTGCAAAAAAATTTGAAGGCGTAACTGTAAAATACCGCACAGGAATTGAAACATTTGACCCTAATTTACGAAAATTTTGGAACAAAGGCGTACCTGAAAATGTTACGCCTTTGGATGTTGCGAAATATTTTAAAAGCGTATGTCTATTAGTCGGAGCAGAAGGACAAACCTTCGAAACAGTCATATCAGATATAGAAATTGCTCAAAAATATTTCGAGCGTTTTATGATAAATATTTTTTGTCCAAATACTACAAACGTTAAGCAAAATCATGAGCTTATAGACCGATTCATGAAAGAAATTTATCCAACAATAAAAGACAATCCTAAAATCGAAATTTCTCTAAACATAACTGATTTAGGAGTTGGATAAATTGCAAAATTTCACATTTGAAATATCAAAAGAAAATTCTAAAATTCGCATTGATAAATTTTTGTCTCAAAATTTAGAAAATATATCACGGTCTTATATTCACGAACTTATTAAAAATAATGATATTTTAGTAAACGGAAACCATACTACAAAAAACTTCGTATTATCTGAAAAAGACATTGTTTCTGTAAACATTCCAAAACCCAAAGAAATAGATATTTTGCCCGAAAATATACCAATAAATATAGTTTATGAAGATGACGACCTTTTAATTGTAAACAAAGAAAAAGGAATAGTCGTTCATCCTGCTCCGGGTAATTATACAGGCACATTAGTAAATGCGTTACTTTATAAATGCAAAGATTCTTTATCAGGAATAAATGGAAATATTCGTCCGGGTATAGTTCATAGAATAGACAAATACACCAGCGGGCTTTTAATTATCGCTAAAAACGATATATCACATAATTTTTTGGCAGAACAGATAAAAGAACATAGTTTTACAAGAGAGTATGAAGCAATTGTATATGGCAACATAAAAGAAGATAGCGGTACCATTAGAATAAATATTGCTCGTCATAAAACTGACCGAAAAAAAATGGCGGTAACTGATATTGGCGGGAAACTGGCTATAACTCATTTTACAGTTTTAAAAAGATACGGTAATTTTACTCATTTAAGACTAAAACTAGAAACCGGAAGAACTCATCAAATCCGTGTTCATATGGCTTATATAAAACATCCTGTACTTGGCGACGAAGTTTATGCCAATCCAAAAAACAATCCGTTTAAGTTTTTAACAGGACAATGTTTGCACGCAAAATCTATCGGTTTTATTCATCCTAAAACTAATAAATATATCGAATTTTCTAGCGAATTGCCGGACTATTTCAAAAAAGTAATCGACATTTTAGAAAACAAGGTTTAGATTTTGATTATAAAAAATTTATTTTTATTCAGAATAGGTATTGACATACAAAAACGAATTGTGGTAAAATTCTGTTAGTAACTTTGGAGAGGTGTCCGAGTGGTTTAAGGAGCCAGTCTTGAAAACTGGTGATCCCGCAAGGGACCGTGGGTTCGAATCCCACTCTCTCCGCCATGGTTTTATATTTGGAGAAATACTCAAGTGGCTGAAGAGGCGCCCCTGCTAAGGGTGTAGGTCGAGTGATCGACGCGAGGGTTCAAATCCCTCTTTCTCCGCCATAATAAACACTTTTGCAAACTAATCTTTTGCAAAAGCGTTTTTTGTTTATAAAATTAAAATATATCATATTAAACTTTCTGTTCATACTATAATATTGTGAATTGATTTATATCGGTCAAGCTTCACGAAAAATATATTGTTAATAAAAGCGATTAACAAAACGACAGGAGGTAAATATATGATATATCTTGATAATTCAGCCACGACTTTTCCTAAACCTTCTAGCGTATACAATGCTATTTTTAATGCTTCCAGGAATTTTGGGGCTAATCCCGGAAGAAGCGGATACACAATGTCTAGGATTTCCGGAAATGAAATAGATAATTGCAGAAAAACAGCCGCTAAAATGTTCGGATTAGATAATTATAAAAATGTGTCTTTTACACTTAATTGTACAACCGCTTTAAATATGGTTATAAAAGGATATTTGAAGCAAGACGACCATGTTGTAGTTTCATGTTTAGAGCACAATGCCGTCATGCGACCACTAAACAAACTGGAAGAAATGGGGATTATTACATACACAAAGGCAAAAGTATATCCCGGCGATGATGAAAAGACAATAGACTCTTTCAGAAAAGCAATAAATAAAAAAACTGCACTAATAATATGCACTCATGCTTCAAACGTTTGGGGAATACGATTGCCAATCGAACGTATATCTGCTCTTGGGAAAATATACGGAATACCGATTCTTGTTGACGGAGCACAATCTGCGGGAATTTTTTCTATAAATATGAAAAAATATGATATTGACTTTTTGTGTTTAGCCGGCCACAAAGGATTATACGGTCCTATGGGTACAGGAATGTTATTAACAAACCATTCTGATAAACTAGATACAATTATAGAGATCGGAAGAGCACACGTCTGAACTCCAGTCACACGTATCAA
>CAMJYS010000021.1 GCA_946410005.1 uncultured Clostridia bacterium
GATTGATACGTGTGACTGGAGTTCAGACGTGTGCTCTTCCGATCTAGCAGACCGCAAAAATTTTCTACTCGTGAATATTCAAGATGCAGACTCTGCGGAAGGCCGCATGGTTACCTTCGCAAATTCGGTATATGCCGTATTTGTTTCAGAGAGCTTGCATATAAGGGCGAAATTCCGGGCGTAAGAAAAGCTAGCTGGTAAAAAAACAGCAAAGGAGGTAAACGATTTATGCAAATTACCGATACAATTGCAGATTTATTAACTCGCATTCGCAATGCGGTATCTGCAAAACATGAAACGGTAGAAATTCCGGCATCAAATATGAAAAAGAGCATCGTTCAAATTCTATTTGATGAAGGTTATATTGAAAAATTCACAGTATCTGAAGATGGGAAACAAGGCGTTATAAAAGTTTTCTTGAAATATACAGAAAGCAAAAAGCCGGTAATTACCGGACTTAAAAGAGTATCTAAACCCGGTCTTAGAATTTACAGCAATGTAGAAGATATGCCAAGAGTTATGAAGGGTCTCGGAATCGCAATTGTTTCAACTTCTAAAGGTATAATGACAGACCGTATGGCACGCAAACAAAATGTTGGCGGAGAAGTATTAGCATTTATTTGGTAGAAAAGGGGGGACATAGTAAATGTCCAGAATTGGAAGAAAACCTATAAATATTCCCACTGGTGTTGAAGTTTCAGTTAACAGCGGTGTAATTACAGTAAAAGGTTCAAAAGGTACACTTTCTTATAATATTCACCCAAATATGAGCGTTGAAGTTTCTGAAGGTGTTATCACAGTTACAAGACCTAACGACTTAAAACAAAACAGAGCACTTCACGGGCTTACTCGTTCAATCATTAACAACATGGTTGAAGGTGTATCTGTTGGATTTAAGAAAGAATTAGAAGTAAACGGCGTAGGATATCGTGTTCAAAAACAAGGTAGCAATCTCGTTATGAACCTCGGATATTCTCACCAAGTTATTGTTCCTGAAATCGACGGAATTAAAGTTGAAACACAGGGCAATAAGATAACCGTTTTAGGTTGCGACAAACAAAAAGTTGGTCAGTTTGCAGCGGAAATTCGCGAAAAACGTCCGCCTGAACCATATAAAGGTAAAGGTATTAAGTACGTTGACGAAGTTATTCGCCGCAAAGAAGGTAAAACCGGTAAAAAATAAGGTAGGAGTGTGAATCAAACATGGTAAACAAGGCAGATAAAAATCAGGCCCGTTTAAAACGTCACAGAAGAGTTCGTGGCAAAATTTCGGGTACAGCTTCTCGTCCACGCATGAATGTTTTCCGCTCCAGGAGCAATATTTATGCTCAAATAATTGACGATATTTCAGGTCACACATTAGTATCTGCATCATCAGTTGAAAAAGATTTTGGAATCTACGGCGGAAACAAAGAAGCTGCCAAAAAAGTTGGTCAGCTTATAGCAAAACGTGCCCTTGAAAAGAACATATCGGAAATAGTTTTTGACCGTGGTGGATATGTTTTTCACGGACGTGTTAAAGAATTAGCAGAAGGCGCCAGAGAAGGCGGACTTAAGTTTTAAGGTAGAAGGAGGGAAAACTTTTGGCTAGAATAGATGGTTCAACACTTGATTTAAAAGAAAAACTCGTTGCTATAAACAGAGTTTCTAAAACAGTAAAAGGCGGACGCATTTTTAAATTTGCCGCTTTAATGGTTGTCGGAGACGGCAAAGGTGTTGTAGGATTTGGAATCGGTAAATCGGGCGAAGTTCCGGATGCTATAAGAAAAGGCATTGAAGATGCAAAGAAAAATCTTATCAGAGTACCGCTCAAAGGCGACACAATACCTCACGAAATTATCGGTGAATTTGGCGCAGGAAGAGTTCTTATGAAACCGGCAGCACCCGGTACCGGAGTTATCGCCGGTGGTCCGGTACGTGCGGTTGTAGAGTCAGCGGGTATTAAAGATATTCGTACAAAAGCTCTTCGTTCTAATAATCCTTGCAACGTAGTAAGAGCTACAATCGAAGGATTAAAAAGCCTTAGAAACGCTAAAGAAGTAGCTGAACTTCGCGGTAAAACCGTAAATGAAATTTTAAGATAGGAGGTCGCTTAGTATGTTAAAAATGAAACTTGTAAAAAGTTTGAACGGTCGCAACAAAAAACATATTGCGACCGCCGAGTCCATGGGACTTAGAAAAATCGGGGATGTTTCTAGTCAACCTGATAACGAAGCAACTCGTGGTAAAATTGCTCAAATTTCTTATTTACTTGAAGTAACCGAAGATTAAAGTTGTATATTCGGATAGAAAACTTTCAGGGAGGTGAATTAGATGGAATTACATGATTTAAGACCGGTTAAAGGATCTAAAAAAGCTCCTAAACGTATCGGCCGTGGACATGGCTCAGGTTGGGGAAAGACAGCCGGAAAAGGTCACAAAGGTCAAAACGCAAGATCAGGTGGCGGAGTAAGACCCGGATTTGAAGGAGGTCAAATGCCACTTCAAAGAAGAATTCCAAAAAGAGGTTTTAATAATATTTTTGCTAAAAAAGTTATATCTATTAACGTTAGCGACCTCGAAAAATTCGGTGAAGGATCTGTTATCGATATAAATGAACTCGTAAATATGGGTCTTGTAAAACGTAGTTTTGATAAAATTAAAATTTTAGGTAATGGAGAACTCACAAAAAGCTTAACGGTTAAAGCTCATATGTTTTCTAAATCTGCTATTGAAAAAATTCAAGCAGCAGGCGGAAAGGCCGAGGTGATTTAATTGATAAGAACTTTAGTAAATTCTTGGAAAGTTCCGGAACTTAGAAAAAAATTGTTATTTACAATATTTATAATAATAGTTTTTAGGTTCGGTTCAATGATACCGGTTCCGTTTTTGAATGTAGAAGCACTTGCGGGAATGATGGGAAGTTTAGGCGATTCCGGAGCGATATTAACATATTTAGATACGCTTTCGGGTGGTGCATTTGCACAGGCAACAGTATTTGCAATGTCTGTTTCGCCGTATATTAACGCTTCAATTATAATGCAACTTATGACGGTTGCACTCCCTTATCTCGAATCTTTGCAGAAAGAAGGCGAGGAAGGCCGCAAAAAAATGATGGCGATAACTCGTTACTTAACCATATTCTTAGGGTTAATGCAAGGAACGGCATTTTATTTGTATCTTAGAAACGGAAGTTATCTTGGGGAATCCATTGTGACATATACAGAGGGTTTTTCGGGAATTTTTGCAGCAATAGTAATTGTGCTTTCGTTTACAGCAGGTACAGCGGTAATGATGTGGCTCGGCGAACAAATTAATGAAAAAGGCGTCGGAAACGGCGTATCAATATTGATGTTTGCGGGTATCGTTGCGAGAATGCCAAGTTTAATAACAAGACTTGCGGTATACTTCTCACTAGCTGTCGAAAACCCAGAACAATACACGAAATATTTTGTATTTGTTCCGTTGTTCGTAGTAATGTTCCTATTTATGATGTGGGTAATAGTATTTATGAACGATGCTGAGCGTCGCATACCGATACAGTATGCGCAACGCACGGTCGGAAGAAGAATGTATGCCGGACAAAGCACACACATTCCGTTAAAAATCGGTATCGCAGGAGTTATGCCAATAATTTTTGCAACTTCGATTTTAGCTATTCCGAATTTTGTGAATTTCTTTGTTCGTCCGACAGGATGGTGGAAAACGATACTTGATTCACTTTCAATAAACGGACCTATATACAACACTATATATTTCTTACTCATTATAATGTTCTCATATTTCTATGTTTCTATTACTTACAATCCAATCGAAATGGCGAACAATCTTCGCCAGAGCAATGGTGTAATACCGGGAATCAGACCGGGAAAGCCAACTTCTGAATATTTTGCAAAAGTACTATCAAAAGTTACTTTTATGGGAGCAATATTCTTAGGATTTATAGCACTGTTACCTATTGCATTTTCAATCGGAACAGGAATGGGAAATCTTTCGATGGGAGGTACATCAATCATAATTATGGTTGGTGTAGCGCTCGAAACAATTAAGCAGATGGAATCTCAACTAATGATGAGACATTACAAAGGATTTTTAGATTAATAATTTAGGCGAGATAATTCTTCCGTAGGAAAATGTTTAAATTTTAAATTAAAAAGGAGTTTGATGAGATGAATATCATATTTTTAGGTGCTCCGGGCGCTGGAAAAGGTACACAATCTGAAAGAATTTCTAAGCATTTTAAAATCCCGACAATTTCCACGGGAGAAATTATACGTCAAACGCTGAAAAGCGGTTCTGAGTTAAGTTCGAGGTTGAAACAATATACCGACAACGGACAACTTGTTCCCGACGAAATCGTTATCGAGCTCGTAAAAGAGAGAATAAGAAAAGACGACTGTAAAAATGGTTTTATATTGGACGGATTCCCACGAACAGTTGCTCAGGCTGAGGCTCTAGACAATTCCGGAGTGAATATTGATAAAGTAGTTGACATAGAAGTCGACGAAAAAATCATTTACGAAAGAATGTCAGGTAGACGTGTCTGCGGCAAATGCGGTAAAACATATAACCTCAATTTAGGTATTTTACCTAAAAAATCCGGTGTATGTGACATTTGTGGCGACACCCTTATTCAGCGTGTGGATGACAGATTAGATACTGTAAAAGAGAGACTCAAAGTTTATTATGATCAAACTCATGTTTTGAAATCATTTTATGATAATCAAAACAAAAGAGTAGTTATTGATGGCTCGCAGCCACTTGATAAAATTACAGAAGATATAACAGAAGTTTTAGAGGTTTAACAAATGATAATTTTAAAAACAGCAAAAGAGTTAGACATAATGAAAGAGTCCGGAAAAATTTGTTCCAGAGCACTACAGAAAGCAGGAAAAGCTGTGGAGCCCGGAGTTTCCACTGAAAAGATAGACGAAGTTGTAAGAAAATATTTGAAGTCGCAAGGCGCAACATCATCGTCACTCGGATATAGTGGTTTTCCGAAAAATTGTTGCATATCAGTAAATAATGAGGTCATTCACGGCATACCTTCTGCCGACCGCATTATAAAAAGCGGAGATATAGTCAGTATAGATATTTGTTCTAAATTTAAAGGATATCATACCGACAACGCTTATACATTTGAATGTGGTGATGTTTCCGAAAACGCAAAAAATCTTTTAAAAGCTACAAAAGAGAGTCTTTTTGAAGGAATAAAAGTTGCAAAAGCCGGAAACAGAATTGGCGATATCGGCCATGCGGTAGAAAGTTATGTAAAAGCACACGGCTACTCGGTTGTTAGAGATTTTGTTGGCCACGGAGTAGGCGTGGAGCTACACGAAGACCCTTCGGTTCCGAATTATGGTTTGCAAGGACACGGCCCAAGACTTATGCCGGGCATGACGATTGCAATAGAGCCGATGATAAACGAAGGAAGCGGTAAGGTGTCGGTCTTAAAAGACGAATGGACAGTTTGTACATTGGACGGTAAATTATCAGCGCATTTTGAACATACAGTAGCTATAACACCAAATGGGCCTGTTATTTTAACCGATCCCAGTTAAAAGGAAGTTAAAACTATGGATTTACAAAAGGGAGTTGTGGTATACTCTTTAGCAGGGCATGATAAAGGCGATTTTCAAGTTATAGTAGATTTTGATGATAAGTATGCCAAAGTTTGCGACGGAAAATATAGGCCTCTTGAACGTCCCAAAAAAAAGAGATTAATTCATATTAAGGCCACAAAAACGGTTTTAGATGAATGTGCTTTATTAACGAATAGAGCTTTAAGAAATGCGCTCAGACCTTTTATTGAAGCTTCTAACAAATATAAAGCATCGCACAAATTAAAATAAGAGGTGGTGTAAGAGCAAGCTGATTTCGGTATAAATTTATGCTGAAAATATCGCTTAATTTATATGTCAAAAAGTGATTTTATTGAATTTGAAGGTAAAGTAGTTGAAGTTTTGCCGAATGCAATGTTTAAAGTCGAGCTTCCAAACGGAAAAGTGATTTTGGCTAATATTTCCGGCAAACTTAGAATGAATTATATTAGAATTTTGCAAGGCGATTATGTAACGGTAGAAATTTCTCCTTACGATTTAACAAGAGGAAGAATTACATGGCGTTCCAAAGGGCCGAAAGATTCTAATAAATCGGACGAGGAGGCGAAGAATAATGAAGGTTAGACCTTCCGTAAAAAAAATCTGTGATAAATGTAAAGTTATCAAAAGAAAAGGTAACATAATGGTTATCTGTGAAAATCCCAAGCATAAACAAAGGCAAGGATAATGAAAATAATAATAGTGGAGGTGGCTTCGTAAATGGCCCGTATATCAGGCGTCGATTTACCAAGAGACAAGAGAATAGAAATAGGTCTTACTTATATTTTTGGTATTGGAAGAACGACGGCAAAAAAAATTATTGAAATGACCGGTATAAATCCGGATATAAGAGTCAGAGATCTTACAGAAGAAGATGTAGCTAAACTTAGAGGATGTATTGAAGAAAATTATAAAGTCGAAGGTGACCTTAGAAGCGAAATAGCTTATAATATTAAGCGTCTTATCGAGATTAATTGTTATCGTGGAATAAGACACAGAAAAGGTTTACCGGTTCGTGGACAAAGATCTAAAACAAACGCAAGAACAAGAAAAGGTCCGAGAAAAACAATGGCCAATAAGAAAGCTTAACGTGAAGGAGGAATAGATTAATGGCAGCTCAATCAGGCGCAAAAAGAAATACGATTCGTAGACGCCGTGACAGAAAAAATATTGAACGTGGAGCAGCCCACATTCAATCAACATTTAATAATACAATAGTAACCATAACCGATACAGAAGGTAATGCGGTTTCTTGGGCAAGTGCAGGCGGATTAGGCTTTAAAGGCTCAAAGAAATCAACTCCATTTGCAGCTCAAACAGCATCCGATACAGCAGCAAAAGTTGCAATCGAGCATGGAATGAAGTCTGTTGACGTGTATGTTAAAGGTCCTGGGTCAGGACGTGAAGCAGCAATACGTGCTCTTCAAGCAGCAGGATTAGAAGTTACAATGATTAAAGATGTAACGCCGATTCCACACAACGGATGTCGTCCTCCGAAAAGAAGACGTGTTTAGTATATATAAATTTACAGGAGGTGTAATTTACACAATATGGCAAGATATACAGGAGCTGTGTGCAGACTTTGCCGCAGAGAAGGTAAAAAATTATTTTTAAAAGGTGAGAGATGTTATTCCGGTAAATGTGCTATCGCACGCCGTTCATACGCACCGGGACAACACGGTCAAAGCCGTAAAAAATCTTCGGAATACGGTTTACAACTTCGTGCAAAACAACAAGCAAGACGTTATTACGGAGTTCTTGAAAATCAGTTCAGACATTATTTTGAATTGGCAGAAAAAGTTAAAGAAGGAAAAACAGGTGAAAATTTACTTGCAATCCTTGAGTCCCGTCTTGATAATGTAATTTATCGTTTAGGTTGGGCGAGTTCCAGAGCCGAAGCAAGACAACTTGTTGTTCACAAACATTTCAGTATTAACGGAAAAAAAGTTAACATTCCTTCGTTTTTAGTGAAAACCGGAGATGTTATCACAATTAACGAAAAATCTCATAGCTGTATAAAAATTAAATCAGTTTTGGAAGCAAATGGTTCCAGACCGGTTCCAAAGTGGTTAGAAGTAAGTAATGAAAAATTAGAAGCCAAAATGGTAGCAATGCCGTCCAGAGAGGATATTGATCTTGACGTTGAAGAAACATTAATCGTCGAATTGTACTCCAAATAACGGAAAGCTGTATATGTTTTTTAAAATCAGCATTTTAATGGGGATAGATTCCCCGGTTATATATTAAGGAGGATTTGATGATTGAAATAGAAAAACCAAAGATTAATGTTGAAGAGCTGTCGGAAGATAGAAACTATGGTAAATTTGTTGTAGAACCACTCGAGAGAGGGTTTGGAAACACTTTGGGTAACAGTTTAAGAAGGGTTCTTTTATCGTCTTTACCGGGAGTAGCTCCCAATAGAATAAAAATAGACGGTGTTATGCATGAGTTTTCTACCATAGATGGTGTAAAAGAGGATGTCGCCGAAATAGTTCTCAATGTTAAGGACATTATAGCGAAACTTAATTGTGATGAAGAAAAAATAGTAGAAATTCATGCAAAAGGACCTTGCAAAGTAACTGTTGGTTCGATAAAGCACGATAGTGATGTTGAGCTTATAAATACCGAAAGCCATATTGCAACTTTGGACGACGGTGCAAAATTAGATATGAGTATAGCACTTGATAGAGGAAGAGGATATGTTTCTTCCGAACGCCATAAAGCTAATGGTATAAATAATGAAATCGGAGTTTTGCCGGTAGATTCGATTTATACTCCGGTTGTAAAAGTAAATTATACAGTCGAGAATACTCGTGTCGGCCAAATCACAGACTACGATAAGCTCTGTTTGGAGGTTTGGACAAACGGAATTATAACAGCGGAAGAGGCAATGTCTTTAGCGGCAAGAATACTTATAGAGCACCTTGATTTATTCTTGGGACTTTCTGATATAGCATTTGAAAGAATGATAGAAAGCGAAGAAGAAACAGAGAAAAGCAGTGCATATACTATAGACTCGCTCGATCTTTCGGTAAGAGCGTATAATTGCCTTAAGCGTGCAGGAGTAAACAGTTTGAGAGATTTGGTTCGTAAAACAAGCGACGAAATTATGAAAGTAAGAAACCTTGGTAAAAAATCACTTGACGAAGTAATAGATAAGGTACATTCTTTGGGCCTTCATTTTGCTGATGAAATAGAAGTAAAGGAAAACGAAACGGATGATTAGATAGTGAGTTGATCGTCTTAAAAAGGAGGTAAAACGATGTCACGCAAAAGAAAACTTGGTAGAGCAACCAGCCACAGACTTGCAATGCTTAGAGCTTTAGTAACATTCCTTTTAGAAAACGGTAAAATTGAAACGACCGTTACCAGAGCGAAAGAAGTTCGTTCGTTGGCTGAAAAGATGATTACTATCGCAAAAGTAAATACTCTCCATAATAAACGCATGGTAATGTCTTTTATCACAAAGAGAGAGGTAACAATAAAACTTTTTGATGAAATCGCACCTAAATACAGTGATAAAAACGGCGGATACACGAGAATAACAAAGCTTGGACCTCGTCGTGGCGATGGTGCTGAAATGTCAATAATAGAGTTAGTTTAATTTTAGTATTTATTCGCTCACGTCGGTACAAGAATTTTTTGGCCGTACATGGGCGAATATTGTTAAAAAAGAAAGAAGTTTATTGCAGAAGGGTAGGTAAGATAGAACGGCAATTAAAATTATTAAAATTGTCGGTTCTGATAAAAGTTATGGATTTAATGTTATTTGTAGCAATCGGTTCCATTATAGCGCTTAGCTTTGCTTTTATATTGTTCAATAAAGTTCGTAGCCATTCCGAAGGCACGGAGCAGATGATAAAAATCGCAAATGCTATAAGAAAAGGTGCAAGTGCATATTTAAAACGTCAATATACAGGCGTCGGTGTATTTTTCGCCGTAGTATTTGTAGTGTTGTTTATTTTATCATTGTTGGGATATTTAAATTATTTTGTACCATTTGCATTTTTAACCGGTGGATTTTTCTCGGCAATGTCGGGATTTATAGGTATGAAAACTGCAACAATGGCGAACAGTCGTACGGCTTGTGCGGCACAACAAGGATTAAATAAAGGACTTAGAGTAGCATTTTCTGCCGGTGCAGTTATGGGATTCGTTGTTGTCGGACTTGGACTTTTAGATTTATCAATATGGTATTTCTTCTTGAAATTCTGGTATACGAATGTCGAAGTCGTAAGAAGCGAATCATTAATGATTCAATACATCACCTCGAATATGTTAACTTTTGGAATGGGTGCATCATGTATGGCACTTTTTGCAAGAGTTGGCGGAGGAATTTTTACAAAGGCGGCAGACGTCGGAGCAGACCTTGTCGGTAAAGTCGAAGCAGGAATACCTGAAGACGACCCTCGTAACCCGG
>CAMJYS010000022.1 GCA_946410005.1 uncultured Clostridia bacterium
CACCGAGATCTACACTCTTTCCCTACACGACGCTCTTCCGATCTCTGAAAAATTTTATCCGATGAGTATAAATTCTTTGAAAAAATATTTCGAGAAGAGAATTTAAACTTATGAGTGACAAAATACATTTGGAATATCCGAATCCGATAAGAGTTAGAGGCGTTGTTTTATACGAAAACGGAATTATTCTTATTAAACGCAATCGGATAGAAAACGGAAAAGAAATCGAATATTATGTTTTTCCTGGTGGCGGAGTAGAAAATGACGAAGATTTACATAGTGCATTAACTAGAGAACTACACGAAGAATTAGGAATAGAAGTAACAATTAGAGAAAAAATTCACGAAGATGTATTTAATGGTAATACGAATTTATATTTCTTGTGCGAATACAAAAGTGGTGAAATTGGTACGGGAAATAGTCCTGAATTTTATTCCGAAAAATATAAAAATCGCGGAAGCTATATACCGATTGTTGTTAGCTTTGGCGATTTATCTAGTATAAATTATATCCAATTTCGATAATCGATAAATTGAAGTCTTATTTTAAAATTTAAAAGATTAGTAAGTATTAGAACAAATTTCTAAGATTTTGTTTTTCAATTTTTCGAAATCTTGTTGTACTAAAGGTTTTTGATTTGGATTTCGTAGTATTGCCGCTGGGTGAATTGTAGGCATAAACCATGTGTCTTTTTTCTTATAAAAAGTCCCGTGGTCTTTTGTTATTTTTATATTTTCGTCAATTATTTTCAGTGCCGCTATTCTTCCAACTGCAACTACTATTTTCGGACTTAGAAGCTTAAATTGGTTTCTGAGCCAATTAATACATAATTCTTGTTCAGCAGGTAAAGGGTCTCTATTTTTTGGCGGACGACACTTTACCATATTTGCTATATAAATATTTTTTTCTCTGCTAAGACCAATTTCGGCTAACATTGAGTCCAATAATTTACCCGATCTTCCTACAAAAGGTTTACCTTGCAAATCTTCTTGTTCGCCAGGTCCTTCGCCGATAAACATAACTTCGGCGTTTTCGTTTCCGTATCCAAAAACTAAATTCGTTCTGGTTTTACATAAATCACATTTCGTACAATTCATGCAATTACTTTTTAAACTTTCCCAAGAGTCAAACATAATTTTTTCACATCCGTTTTAATAACTTTTATACATTAAATCTAAACAGCACTACGTCGCCATCTTGCATTACATATTCTTTGCCTTCCGAACGAACTAAGCCTTTATCTTTCGCAGAGGCAATAGAACCGCACTCGATTAATGTTTCAAACGAAACTACTTCTGCGCGTATAAATCCTCTTTCAAAATCGGTATGAATCTTCCCAGCGGCTTGAGGAGCTTTCGTGCCTTTTTTTATTGTCCACGCTCTTACTTCCGGTTTTCCTGCTGTTAGATAAGAAATTAGTCCTAAAAGTTCATAGCAAGCCGATACAAGTCTGTCTAGCCCTGATTTTTCAAGTCCAATATCTTGCAAAAATTCTATTTTTTCATTTTCATCCATTTCGGAAATTTGAGCTTCTAATTCTGCGCAAATTGGCACAACAGCAGAATTTTCACTGGAAGCTATCGCTAACACTTGTTTATATCTTTCGTTTGAAGAAATATTTTTCGAAAAATCTTCTTCGGACATATTTGCAGCGTATATTGTCGGTTTGGTTGTTAATAAATCCAAAGTATTTACGTATTCTTTTTCTTCCTCAGTGAAGTTTATAGATTTTGCCATAAGGCCTTTTTGTAAAACTTCTAAGATGTTTTTGCAGATTTCTAATTCGAATTCATGTTTTTTATCAGCTTTAAGTAACTTTTCGATTTTTTGAATTCGTTTTTCGATCATTTCTATGTCGGAGAAAATAAGCTCTAAATTTATTATTTCAATGTCATTTTTAGGATTTACTTCTCCGTTTACGTGAATTATATTTTCGTTTTCAAAGCATCTTACTACATGCACAATTGCATCGACTTCTCTTATGTTTGCCAAAAATTTATTTCCCAATCCTTCGCCTTTTGCCGCTCCTTTTACAAGTCCTGCAATGTCTACAAATTCAATTGTTGCGGAAGTGATTTTTTCAGGGTCATATATTTCAGCTAATTTTTTTAATCTTTCATCCGGAACGGCAACAATTCCTATATTTGGTTCTACTGTACAGAAGGGGTAATTTGCAGAAGCTGCTCCTGCGTTTGTAATTGCATTAAAAAGCGTACTTTTGCCTACGTTCGGTAAGCCAATAATTCCTATTTTCATGACGAATCATTCTCCTTGTTTTTTTTATTTTTAGCTACTTAAAATAATACGTCTTAATCAACTTTTTATCAATAAAATTATAGATAGTTTGTCGTTTTTCTATCCAGTAAAAATTCAATACAGTACACTCAATTTGGTGTAAATTTCTAATTTTTTGTAAAAAACTTTACTTTTTTAGTTAATGTGATATAATAACTCACGAACAAGTTTATAGCTTTTGTGTATATATTACAGAAGTTGCGAAACTTTAAAATATTTTTTAAGGAGATGGGAAAAATGGAATTTAAAAAAATCTTTTTGAAACGATGTAGCAAAATTTTTATGAGTATGTGTGTGCTGTCAATACTAACTTCTGGTGGCGCAGAAGCATTTAACAGTACAACACATAAATCCGTTACAGAAACAAGCATAAAAGCTGTTTCAAATATAAATAAAAATATTCAATTTAACGAAGAAGAATGTAACGTAATAGCTGATTATAGTTTGAAACCTGACGAAGATGAAATCGAAGGAGCATATAAATTACACTTTTTTAATCCTGTAAACGAAAAAAATTTCATGGGTGAAAAAAAATCAGCAAGTTCCAAGTGTGACGAACATTTTTCTGAAGCTATAAAGCATTTTAAATGCGGAAATAAAATAATGGCGCTCCAGGAACTCGGAAGAGCAATACATTTTATGGAGGACTTAAATACTCCTGTTCATACCGGTTATTCTAAGTCGGTAGATGCAGTTTTAATGTTCCCGTTACATATAAGATTTGAAAAAATATGTGATGATGTTTGCAAGGAATGTAAGTCGGATATTAAGACTGAAAATTTAAAATATTATGAAGAAAATGACCTTGTGGATATTTCAAAAAATAGCGCATCAACGTCAAGCGATAATTATTGGTGCTTAACGAACGAAACCGGAATAAGTGATAAAGAAATCGCAAAAAACGCGGTAAGTAATGCACTAAATAACGTTTCGGGGATTATACATAAATTTTATATTCAAATTTCGTAAGGCTAAATAAAAGGAGGTAAAATTTCATGAACTTAAAAAAATTAGCGTTGTGCTTTGGATTAACTTGTATGTTTTCAATAATTGGATGTAATTCGGAGATATTTGCTAAAAGCGCAGAAAACACGGATTCAACTTCTTTGAACGAAAGCGGAATTACTCAAAAAATTTCATGCGGTAAAGTTTTTGACGATGAAATATTATGCATAGAAGATTTGAAGTGTGGAGAAGAAGAAACTTTAAAAAATTCTAGCGATGAAGATTTACCATATAGAAAGTTTTTAGAATATAAACGTGAATATAGGAAATTAGATAAGGACACAAATGAATACAAGACCCTGGCGATGTGTTTTGCGAAAATAGCTTTTATGTACGATAAAAAAGGAAATATAAAAGTTGATATGAAAAATTCAGATGTTAAATTTATAAATGTTAATGAAAAATGGTTTTTGATGAATGCTAAAAAAATCTTGTCGGGTGAACATTCGAAAACGCTGGTGTTTATATTTTCACTATATAAACAGAATAAAATAGGGGATTTTGTTTATAAATTCGGAGGACATTTGGATGTGTTTTGTACATCAAACGGGGAACTCGGTATATGTACTGATATGATTTAAAAAAATTTTTTAATAAAATCAAATTTAATGGGAGGAGATAGGAATGAAAAGAATCAATAAATTAATAAAATATATTTTTGCTTTTGGTATGGCATCTTGTTTTTTGGGGTTGAATGTGAAAGCGGTAAGTTTTGGTGATTTAAATACAGGAAAGCTAAATAAAATTTCTGAATCGAAGATAGTCGAAGATATGGGCAATGGAATAATAAAAGAAGAAATGGTAGTTGTTAAACATAAAGACTATAACTTTGAGAGCGGAATCAAATTAAACGATAGATATATTTGCGTAGAGGTTTTCGATTCATATAAAGAAAAAGCAAACGATAAAAAAAATCGATCTCAAAAATCAGCAATAGCGGTTTCGACGTTTAATGTGAATTTTAGATATAACGATACACTAAACACAGCGGAATGTTTGAGCGTATCTCGTGGAAGTTTGAGTAATGATAAAAATACAAAAATCACGAGTTTTTCAAGAAGAATAAATCAGAAAAAAGATTTAGGAGCGGGAATAATAAAAACAACGCTTACAAACGGAAACACGAGTTTTCAAAAAAAGTGCATAATAAAATGCGACGGAATGGGAAACATTTCGGTTTGTTAATTAATCTTGATTCTATACCGGTGGTGATAATTTGTAGAAAAATGTCTGGCGATTTTTGAATTTAATATTTATAAAGGGGATTTTTAAATGTACGGATGCATAGAACAAGTAGTAAAAGAAATAGCAAAAGATGAGGTTAAGTTAAAAGAATTTTTGAGTTTGACGGATATCGATGAAATTTATGAATATATAAACGAAATTGATCCGTCGATAGAAAAAGAAGAGTTTGATGAATTTTTAGTCAGTGCGCTTGGAAATTATATGGAGCAAAACGCAAATATGCTTAGCGATTATGATTTAGCTGGTGTTGTTGGAGGAGTTAATAACGCTGAAAATAAGCCGAATATTACAAATTTGCTTATTTCAAAATTCTCCCCCGAAGATAGCCCGAAAAAAGATTTTAAAAAATAAACGATATAAAAAAACTCCTCAGCAATTTTAATTAAGCTTGCTGAGGAATATTATTATTAATTATAGCTTTTTTGACTCGTGATTGACGCTGAAGGAATTGATTTAGAACCAGTTGTACTGGCGGTAGTTGATGATTTAGCTTTTGCTGTTGATTTAGCGGTAGTTTTTGCACTCGACGATGTTGCCGATGAACTAGTACTTTTTTGTGACTTTGTTTGTGTATTTGAACTTTCAGAAATGCTTGATGTTGCGCTCGAAGAATTTTTAGAAGAAAGATCAGTTTCATATATAAATTTGCACAAATCAGCTTTTGCTTTTGCCATGTCGTTTATAACAAGAACCATTTTTTGAGAATATACCGCATCACGAACGTTATCATTTGTCGGTAATCTAAATTCTTCCATCGGATAGCTAAAATAAGTCGAAGCTTTTGATGCTAATTTCGTTAATTCCGAAAGCTTGAAGTTTGTTGTCATCATTGATAAAAATTCAGGCAATAACTTTGTAAGCTGAGCTATATTTGCCGTTTTTAGTTTTTCTAAAACTGTTCTGATAACATTACGCTGACGGCTTGTCCTGTCGTAGTCTGAACCTTTACTATTCCTATCACGAGCGTAATTTAGTGCTTGTAATCCAGTAAGATGTTTCATTCCGGAACCTTTTAAAGTATGTGGGTCGCCGGAATATTTGTTTATATAAGCACATTCTGTGGCAGTAAGTTCCATGTCTATTCCACCAAGTGTGTCAATTATATCCGAAAATCCTTTAAAGTCCACAACGGCGTATCTGTCGATATGAATGCCGAAATTTTTCTGTATTGTATCTATAGTAAGTTTTGGACCGCCAATCGCATACGCAGCGTTGAATCTGTCTTTTCCAGCACCAGGTATTGAAATCCATATGTCTCTCATAAGTGAAGTTACTTTAATTTTTTTATGGCGAATATCAAGCGATAAAATCATCAAGGAATCGCTACGTCCATGGTCTCCAACCGACATCGAATCGCTACCGATTAACATTACATTCAAAATCATATTGTCGTTTATGATGTCATCGTCTTCGGTATCTTCGGAGGATATATTGCTTTCGCCGGATAAATCGTCATAATGAAGCGACGTCAAAGATTTATAAAGATAAAGTAGCATTGCGCCGATTAATCCTAAAATCAAGAAAAATGTTATGCCAAAAATTTTACCAAATGGTATTTTTTTCTTTGCTTTTTTTCTTTCGGAAGAATATAAGTCTACATATTCTTGATTTGGGTTATCGTTTCCGCTTGAAATATCTTCGTATTGTATATCTGTGTTTCTTTTTCGATAATGGTCGTTATTTTTAGAGTATCTGTAACCTTCGTTGTCTTTGTGTTTCATCAAAATTCCTCAAAACAGTTAAAATTTTCTATATTTCATAAAAATATAAAATCCCCAATTATATTTTTATTATATACTAAAAGTTGTCGAAAAATCAACAAGTGTGTTGAGGATGTTTTTGAATTTAATTTTTTGAAAATATCACAGCCAAACGCAAAGATCAGCAAAATGCACAAAAATCGTTTTTGATATTTAGTAGCAAAACAGCAAAACATAGAAAATGAAAAACACGCTTGACTTTTTAAAACAATTCTGATATTATATAATTACGGTTAAACCGAATTTATTAAACTAAAAAGGAGCATGAATTATGAACGATTCATTAGTTAAATTGGAAGACTTCCAATTAGACGAAATTTCTGGTGGTGTTACATTAAAGCAAGCCGCAAAAAAAGTTGTGTCCAGTGCTGTTAAAGGAACTTGTGCATTGACTCTTGGGGCGGCTGGAGGAGCTGTTTGCGGATTCCTCTATTTGTTGAATGAAGAGAGAAATCCAAATTTAGACTATATATCGGCTGCTTTAGGTTGTGGAGCGATTGTAGGAATATTTGCCTCTATTTGTATATCTATTCCTGTTTTAGGTTGGAATATCGGTAAGAAAATTTGTAAGTCATTAGAAATTGAAGACTAATATAAAATAATTTAAAGACCACAAGTAAGTTTTCTTGTGGTCTTTTAGCATACAAAATTCCGCTTATGATTAAATTCACAAGCGGAGTGGTTTTTGAAAAATGAAATACCAACTGATTCGCGGATGGATGTTTGTTTTTCGCGGATTAAATAAATTACTTTATATGTTTTGGCAGGGGTAGAAGGACTCGAACCCTCGACACGCGGTTTTGGAGACCGCTGCTCTACCAACTGAGCTATACCCCTAAATTTTCTTTACATGTATGATTTTACTACTAACAATTTTGCGTGTCAATAGTTATTCCCAACACGCACGAAATAAAATTTAGAAATTAGCCTTTGAAAATTATTTTTAAAAAGTAATCCAAGATTGTCTGTTTTTGAAAGATACTGAAATCGGCTTGTCTAACTTAAATACTTTTGATACAAACATTAATGTTGCGTATTTACTGTTACTTTTAATATCCCAAAATGATTCATTGGCTTTGATTTTATCATTATATTCATTCTTAATGTTCAAAATTTCATTTTCGCTCGAAAACTCATAACTTAAAACATCCGAAACGTTAAAAATGCCACAAATTGCCCCTCCGGATTTTTTTAGTACAACAATGTCATTTGTAAAAACATTTCCGTATGGTTTAATTTTTTTCTGACTAAATCTAGATTCTATCGTTTTATCTCTAGAAAATATCATGGATAAATATGGTTCTACCATAATCGCCAAATGTATATTTTTATAATCCTGAGAACGAATTTTTTCGATCCAATAATTTTCTTTTTGCGTTTCTGCTTGTACCAAAATCTCGCTCATAATCTCGTTTATATTTAGCATACCCTAAAAACATCCTTTGAATACAATATTTTTCATAGATATAATTTTAGTATTAATTTTTATATTTTACAATCGATATGTTTATATAAAACAATCCCACTGCGTTTAAATTATGCAGCGGGATGTTATTTATCCTTCTATACTTATAACTTTTTTCTGAGATTCGAGTTGTTTTTGCGGTTTAGGATATACGAGTGTAAGAACACCGTCTTTAAAATCGGCTTTTATATCCTTTTCAGTTAAGGATTCATCAACCTTGAATCTCCTGCTATATGTGCCTGTTGATCTTTCTCGGCGTATATAGTTACCATTATCATCTTTTTCATCGGATTCGCTTTTTGTCGATGCGGTTATATTAAGATATCCGTTATCTAAACTGACTTCGATGTTTTCTTTTTTTACTCCCGGAAGATCTGTTTTTATTTCGTAATTTGTATCTGTTTCTTTAATGTCTGTTTTTGGCATTCCGGCAGAAACAGCTGCAAGTGATTTAAAATTTTTCGATAAATCAAATCTATCAAAAAATCTGTCAATCGGATTTTCAAAATCTTCCCAAAAATCGTTAAATGGTACCATGTACATAGTAAAAACCTCCTACAATTTTTATAAAATATTTTGCAAATTACTTGCAAAATATAGTATAGTACTCAATTTTTTATTAGTCAAGTTTACTTTTAATATTTCTTGACTGATTTATGATTAGCTTAATTGATATTATATATACATCAATGATATAATTATTGTGAATATATTTTTATCAGGAGGAATTATAATGTACTATTATTATGACGGCAGTTATTTTATTTATATGATCGTATCTTTATTAATAGCCGGATTTGCACAGTTTAAAGTTAAATCAGCGTTTAATAAATATTCTAAAATAAAGTGCAATAAGAATATTACCGGAGAGGTATCCGCAAAAACAGTTTTGGAGCACAATAATGTTTTTGATGTTTCAATTGGCACTGTTAGAGGTTTTTTTACGGATTTTTTTGATTCTAGAAATAAAAGTATTTCTTTATCGGATGAGGTTTATTCTAAAGCAACCATAGCTTCTGTGAGTGTGGCAGCTCATGAAGCAGGCCATGCCGTACAAAATGACCAAGGCTATTTGGCATTGAAAATAAGACAGAAATTAGCTCCAATCACTCAACTTTGCTCCAATTTGGCTATGCCACTTATATTTATAGGTTTTTCGTCGTTGCCGTTGCATTCTAACTTTATTCTTAAGTTGGGGATTGCAATGTTTACTGTAGCTGTTCTCTTTCAAATTGTAACTTTACCTGTGGAATTTAATGCAAGCAAAAGAGCTTTAAAATCTATAAAAGAAACACAGATGTTGACAGAAGATGAAATTTCAGGCGCAAAAGAGGTACTGACGGCTGCCGCATTTACTTATGTTGCGGGAACCGTTACATCTATTATGTCGCTTATAAGGCTGTTGCTTCTTTCAGATAGGCGTAGAAGATGATTTGCTAATTTAAATATTTAATTAATTTTATAATTAAAGTCTGCAGTATAATTTTAGGGTTTATAGGTACGGATTTTAAGCTTTCATCTGCTTCTAAAAGTGCATGGAGGCTTTTTTCTATGGCGGATAAGCTTAAATTTCTGCACTTGATTTCTGCATTTTTTATTCTGAATTCTTTGTTTTTATAGTCAAATATTTCGGATAATTTTGAAGCGGGACAAGAATTATTTAAAAGTATTTTTGTTCTGAAAATATCAATGTATTCGTTACTTATCACTGCGACGATAGCGATTGGTTCTTCCTTTTGATTGATTAAATCATTTAATAACTCAAAAGACTTCTTCGTATTTTTGGAAAATATAGCTTTGGGTAAAAGATCGGAAGAGCACACGTCTGAACTCCAGTCACACGTATCAATCTC
>CAMJYS010000023.1 GCA_946410005.1 uncultured Clostridia bacterium
TCCAAAAGATATATCATCAAAAACAGTTGATGCGAAAAGTTGTTCTTCGGGATACTGAAAAACTATGCCAATATTCGAAAATAATTTTTTAAAGCCAGTAAACTCTTTGTGAATGTTTTTGTTGTCTAAAAAAATTTCACCACTACTAGGCTTTAAAATATTCGAAATTATTTGCAAAAGCGTGGATTTACCCGAACCAGTTTTACCTATAACACCTATTATATCACCACTATTTGCCGATAAATTTATGTTATTTAAAATAAAGTCGCCAGAATCTAAATCGTATTTATAGCAAAGATTATTTATTCGTAGCATGCTTTTGATTCCTTAACAAATTTAATATTTCTTCTGCGCAATCATTTATATCGATTTTTGTAGTGTCAACTTCATATCCTAGTTTTTTCAAAGAATTTAAAATATAGCTAGAAGTTAAGTATTCGAATTTTTCGTAATTTATAAATTTTGGGCTACATAAAACTTCTTTCGGATTTTCAAAAAGTTTATTGTGAAATTTATCGTCCATTATCAAAACTTTGTCCGCTAATATCGCTTCATCTACATTATGTGTTATCAAAATAATTGTAATGTTTAGTTCTTTTTTTAGTTTTAAAATTAAGTCTATAATTACTTTTTTGCTTTTGGTGTCAAGCATAGAAGTTGGTTCGTCAAAAATTATGACTTTGGGTTCCATTGCAATTACACTTGCTATGCATAATCTTTGTTTTTGACCGCCGGACAATGTGTTTGTAGAAATTTTTTCAAATCCCTTTAAGTCTACATATTCCAAAACTTGCTTTATTTTTTGCGATATAAATTCGGGAGAACAACATAAATTTTCCAATCCGAATGCAATTTCTTCTTCTATTGTTGCTTCTATAATTTGACTTTCCGGATTCTGAAATACAAGTCCGACAAATTTTTTTATTTCTAAATTATTTTTGGGCTCTTTTGTATTCAAATTATTTACAAAAACATTGCCAGAAGTAGGCAAAATAAGTCCGTTTAAAAGTTTTGACAAGGTTGATTTTCCGCAACCGTTTTCACCAATTATAGAAACAAATTCTCCTCTGTTTATTTCAAAGTTTATATTATCTAAAATAGTTTTTTCCGACTTACTCAAACTATCAAATTTTTTATATGTAACATTTTGACATCTAATAATCGCACTAGTTGCTGTTTTTAAAACCATTTTTTCTTGCTCCAAATTACAGTAGAACCGGAAGGCAAAATAAGTCCCGAAGACATTACTTTTATTCCTATTTCACTACTAAAAACAAATCCGCCATACTTTTTCTTGACGATTTCAGAAACCAAATATTCAATTGTAGATGCTGAAAATCCAGTTGAATAAGAATTTATTATAAAAAACTCCGGGTCATCAGACAATAATTTTTCACATTCGTTTACAAATTCAAATAAATTATCCTCTATCTTCCAAATTTCACCATTCGGCCCTCTACCATAAGATGGTGGATCCATAATTATTCCGTCATATTTATTGTTTCTTCTTATCTCTCTTAAAACAAATTTTTCGCAGTCATCAACAATCCAACGTATTGGTAAATCTTCTAAATTTGACATTTTTGCGTTTTCTCTTGCCCAAGAAACCATTCCTTTTGACGCATCAACATGGCAAACTTTCGCACCGGCTTTTGCAGATGCAAGTGTTGCTCCACCTGTATATGCAAACAAGTTCAGAACATTCATTTTTTATTTTTAGATGAAGAAATAATTTTATCAAGCAAATCCCAATTCGTCGCTTGTTCCGGAAAAACACCGGTATGCTTAAAATTCATTATCTTTATTCCAAATTTCAAACCATTATATGAAATATTCCACGACGTTTGAATATCTTTATTTTTTACTTCCCAACTTCCGCCACCTGAATTAGAACGATGATATATTCCGTCTGCGTTTTTCCAGCGAATATCTTTTGCTTCCGTATTCCAGATAATTTGCGGGTCTGGTCTTATTAGTATTTTATCGCCCCATCTTTCTAGACGATTTCCATTTGTTGCGTCTATAAGTTCGTATTCTTTCCAATTTTTGGTATATCTCATTTTTATTCGCAGTAATTACTACTGCCCGCCTTTCGATATTACAAATTATTTTTTATTACATCAGCTGTTTCAATTACTAAATTTTCTAAAAATTTATCGTCATTACATTCCGCCATCACTCTTATTTTAGGCTCTGTTCCGGATTCTCTGACGACTAATTTTGCTTTTGAACCTAATTTTTCTTTAGTTTCTTTTAGATATCTTTGAATTTCAACGTTCTTTTTCAAAAGACCTTTTTGCGAAAGTTCAATATTAACAGTTGCTGACTTTTGTGGATATTTTTTGACCATTGAATTAAGTTTTGAAGCCGAACAATTTGAGCTTGATAAAATATTTAAAATTTGAACAGCTGTAAGCTCTCCGTCGCCGGTTGTAGAATAATCTAAAAATATAACGTGTCCGGACTGTTCTCCGCCAATATTATAATCATTTTCCAGCATATTTTCTAAAACGTATCTATCGCCGACTTTTGTTTCTACAAAATTTATATCATTATTTTCACAGAATTCTTTAAGTCCGAGATTAGACATTATCGTGCCGACTAAAGTATCGTTTTTGAGCATTCCTTCTTTTTTCATGTTTTTGGCGCAAATTCCTAAAATAGCGTCGCCGTCAATAACCTCGCCTTTTTCGTCTACACAAAGACACCTATCTGCGTCGCCGTCAAAAGCGATTCCCATATCACAATTATTTTCTTTGACAAATGACACTAAGTTTTCAAGATGAGTCGAACCGCAATTTTCATTAATATTTATACCATTTGGTTTACTAAATAGTATCGTAGCATTTATTCCTAATTTATCAAAAAGCTTTCTAGCTGTTGCGCTAGCAGAACCATTTGCACAATCAACCGCAACTTTTAAATTTGTATTTATATTCTTCTTGGCAGATGATATATAGTCAACATAATCATCTATGGCAGTTTGTACATATGATATACTTCCAATTTTTTCAGAGATCGGTAATTTTATTTCAGAGTCATCTGAAATAATTTTTTCTATCTCGTTTTCAACTTCATCCGAAAGTTTATATCCACTTTTATTAAAAAGTTTTATACCGTTAAATTCAAAAGAATTATGCGAAGCGGAAATCATTATTCCGGCATCGGCATTATATTTTTTCACAAGATATGAAACCGCAGGAGTAGGAACCACTCCGAGCGAAACGCCATTAGCTCCCACAGAACATATTCCGGCTAATAGGGCGGATTCCAACATGTCGGAAGAAATACGTGTGTCTTTTCCAATTAATATTTTAGGGATATAACTACAATTCCTTGTTAAAACCAAAGCTGCGGCTTTTCCTATTTTCATTGCTAATTCGCAAGTTAACTCTCTGTTAGCAACTCCTCTAACACCATCTGTGCCAAAAAATTTACCCATTTAAACTTAACCCTCCAAAAATTATTCTAAAAAACTACACTGCTCATTTTTATTAAATTTTTCTGTTTTATAACCCATATGAAGATATGCTGATTTTGTAACGCATCTTCCACGCGGAGTTCTGCTCAAAAAACCAATCTGCATTAAAAATGGCTCGTAAACATCTTCTATTGTTATTGCCTCTTCGCCTATTGCGGCAGCAATCGTTTCAAGCCCGACAGGACCCCCATTATAAAACTCTATCATAGTTTTTAAAAGCCTTCGGTCATTGGAATCCAAACCAAGTTCATCTATTTCAAGTTTATCAAGAGCATCTTTTGCTATAGTATAATTTATTTCTCCGTTGTTTATAATTTGCGCAAAATCTCTGACTCTTTTTAAAAGCCTATTTGCAATTCTTGGAGTTCCCCTTGACCTTGATGCTATTTCAAGAGCTCCATCCTTATCAATTTTTATGCCTAAAATTGTAGCACTGCGTCTTACAATTTGAGCAAGCTGTTCTGGAGTATATAACTCTAATCTTAAAACAACACCAAATCTATCACGAAGAGGTGCACTTAATTGACCGGCACGAGTAGTTGCGCCTACCAATGTGAATTTTTGAAGCGGAAGATGATACGATGTTGCCATTTGCCCTTTACCGGTAACTATATCAATAACAAAATCTTCCATAGCGGGATATAATATTTCTTCTACACTTCGTGGTAAACGATGTATTTCGTCGATAAACAAAACGTCTCCGGGAGCTAAATTTGTAAGAAGTGCGGCCAAATCTCCCGGTTTTTCTATTGCGGGACCTGATGTGATTCTTATATTAACTCCAAGTTCTTTAGCGATTATCATAGAAAGTGTAGTTTTTCCCAATCCCGGAGGACCATACAATAAAACATGGTCAAGCGATTCTTTCCTGAGTTTAGCTGCCTCTATAAATACCTTTAAATTTTCTTTTACTTTATCTTGTCCGATATATTCCGATAAAACTTGTGGTCTTAACGGATTATCTGCATCAAATTCAATGTCTTCCTCTATTTCACTAGTACTTAAAATTCTATTTTTTTGATTTTCGCTCAATTTTTTATACCCCCTTAGCCATTAATCTCAACGTTTTTTTAATAAGCTCTTCTACGGAGCAATTTTCATCAAACGTAGAGATAATCGGTAAAACTTCCGAAGATGAGTATCCTAAAACTTCTAAAGCTTTAATTGCTTCAGATGTATTTTTATTTTGATTAAAATTAATAGAGTTAGATGTTATTTCGGGTTTTTCACTACCAATAGACTTTAATTTATCTTTGAGTTCCAAAACTATTCTTTGTGCTGTTTTTGCACCTATTCCGGAAGCACTTGTAAGACTTTTGCTGTCTCCGCAAGAAATAATCATAGCAATTTTTTCGGCAGAAAACTGCGACAAAATTGAAAGGGCGGCTTTGGGGCCTACACCTGAAACGGTCGTTAAAAGTTTGAAACACTCTAGTTCGTCTTTGCCGAAAAAACCAAATATATCAATAGCGTCCTGTCTGACAGAAACATGAGTATATACTGTAACACTTTCATTAATTTTACTCATAAACTGATTTTGCGTATAAAATGAAGTAAAACATTTATATCCTACTCCACCGCACGAAACTACCAAAAAATTGTTTTCAATTAAAGTCAATGTTCCTTGAAGGCTATAAATCATTAAATTTCTCCCTGATATTTTTAATTTTTAATTTGTTCATATATTGAAATCCCAATGAATTTGCATGGCATATAGCAATAGCCAATGCATCTGCGGCATCATCAGGTTTTGGTATGGATTTTAATTTTAAAAGGCGCTGAGTCATCATCATAACTTGATTTTTTTGCGCTCGTCCATAACCTGTAACAGATGTTTTTATTTGTAATGGTGTGTATTCAAAAATAGGTATGTTTTTCTTTTTTATAGCTAAAAGCGTTACTCCTCTTGCTTGAGCTACATCTATTGCGGTTTTATGGTTGTTTTGAAAATATAATTTTTCAATCGAAATAACATCGGGTTTATATATGTCTACAATTTCCGATATTCTATCGAATATTATTTCCAAACGATTAGAAAAATCGTCATTTGCGTTCGTTAAAATAACACCGTAATCCATCGGAGTATATTTACCATTTTTAAATTCAATAATTCCATATCCAACAATAGCATATCCAGGGTCTATACCTAGTATTATCAAAATCCACACCTCTTCTACTATAATTATATCATATAGAAAAATATTATAATAGATTAATTTAAAACTAATGATTATATTTCAAATAAATAATTGATTTAAAAATTCATTTGTGATATAATCAAGTTGTTAGTAAATGCGGGCGTGGCGGAATTGGCAGACGCGCTAGGTTTAGGTCCTAGTAGTTTTACTGTGCAGGTTCAAGTCCTGTCGCCCGTACCAAATATTTAATTTAATATAGCCTAGAAAATTCAAAAATTTTCTAGGCTTGTTTTTTTATTCTAAATATTCTTTTAGCTTTTTGCTGCGGCTTGGATGACGAAGTTTTCTTAATGCTTTTGCTTCTATTTGTCTTATTCTTTCACGAGTAACACTAAATTCCCGTCCGACTTCTTCTAACGTTCTTGGGCGACCATTATCTATGCCGAATCTCATTTTTAAAACTTTTTTTTTCACGAGGAGACAGCGTATCCATAATTTCTAATAACTGTTCTTTCAAAAGAGAATGTGATGCTTCTTCAACTGGAGCTTTTGCGTCTCCATCCGGTATAAAATCACCTAAATGACTGTCGTCTTCCTCGCCTATTGGAGTTTCGAGCGACATTGGTTCTTGTGATGCGCGCATAATTTCTTTTATTTTTTCGACCGGCAAATTTAATTCTTCTGCGACTTCTTCGGGAGTTGGTTCACGGCCATTCATATGCAAAAGTTGCCCCGAAACTCTTTTTACTTTATTCATCGTTTCGACCATATGAACAGGTATTCTGATGGTTCTAGCTTGGTCTGCTATTGCTCTTGTTATAGCTTGTCTAATCCACCAAGTCGCATAAGTTGAAAACTTAAATCCTTTTGTATAGTCAAATTTTTCAACCGCTTTAATTAGACCTAAATTTCCTTCTTGAATTAAATCTAAAAAGCTCATTCCTCTTCCGACATATCTTTTAGCTATACTTACAACCAAACGCAAATTTGACCTAGAAAGTTTAGCTCTTGCTACTTCGTCACCTTCGTGTGCACACTTGGCGATTTCTAATTCTTCTTCTGTACTTAAAAGCGGTATTGAACCTATTTCTTTTAAATATAATTTAACAGGGTCGTCGGTTGCAGATGGTTCGCCGACTAAAACTCCGTCGTCATTTTGTTTATCCGATGATTCTTCGTCAGACATATCGTCAAAACTATCTATAATCTCAACGCCCATGTCTTCCATTGAATCATATAACTTTTCTATTTCATCAGGTTCAAAATCAACTTTTCCCATAGCTTCTAATATTTCATTTTCGCTTATATGACCTGATACTTTTCCGTGTTGAACCAAATCTTTTATTATCAAATCCGAAGACTTATTTAACGTTTCAACATCTTTCATTTTTCACTATCCACCTTAAAAATTATTTGTTTTTTAAATTTTTAATATATTCCATAACGTCTTGTTCCGAAACACTCGAAACATCTTTCAATTTTATCTTTTCGTTTTCTTCCTCTATGACTTTCAAGCATTCCTCAATTGTATTTAATGTTCCCGAAGACGGTTTATAACTACACATTATTCGTGTAATTCTACCTATTTCTTCAAACGAAAAACCATATTGGCTAATTGTACTTATATCCATTGTTTTGCCTTCGCTTACAATATCTTTTAAAACTCCGATTACTCTCTTATTAAACCCAGTTATCATTTTTTCGGGCGAAAAACTTTTAAAAATAGTATTCGCCACATCTGGATTGTTTATAATATAAGAAATAAGCGATTCTTCGGCAATTGCGGCTCTTAAATGGTTTCTTTTTTCTGGATTAATATTATCATTCAGCGCCGATGTAGTTTTTTGTATATCTTTAAATTCGATTTTCTCTGATTTTTTGCGATTTTTTTTAATAATTTTGTTAATCTGAAGCATTACAGAATCTTTACTGATATTAGCTTCTTCGCTAATTTTAATCGCATAAATTTCTCGTTCGACAGAATTTCTACATTTCGCTAAAATCTCACACGCAGCAGTTATGTACTTAACTTTATCGTTTGGCGAACTCAAATCGTAACTAGATTTTACGTTAGACAATTTATACTCAATATCGTTCTTTGAATTTTCGATTAAATTTTTAAACTTAACCGCTCCGTCTTTTCCGTAAGTTTGCAAAAATTCGTCAGGGTCTTTGGCTTTTGGAATCGACAAAACTTTTACTTCGAGCCCGTTATCTTTAAGCATCTCGATTGCCTTGTTTGCTGCTTTTTGTCCAGGCAAATCAGAATCATACGAAACAACTACGTTATCGACATTTCTAGCTAAAAGCTTAACTTGATTAACCGTAAGAGCAGTTCCTAATCCCGCAACAGCGTTATCAAATCCTGCTTGATAAAGAGATATTACATCCATATATCCTTCTGTGAGTATAAACTCATTTTTCCCTGACTTTTTCGCAAAATTTAGCGAAAAAAGATTGGAACTTTTTTTAAAAACAGGAGTGTCGGATGTATTTATGTACTTTGGCATATCTTTGCCCATCGTTCTTGCGCCAAATGCTATAACATTGCCTTTAACGTCGATTATTGGAAACATTAAGCGATTTCTAAATCGGTCAACTTCCTTTCCGTTTCGAGTTTTAAATGCTAAATCAGACAATATTATATCTTCACTATTATAACCTATTTTTTTTAAATAGTCCACAAGCGCATAACCCGTCGAAGGTGAATACCCTAATCCGAAATGCTTTAAGGTTTTTAAAGACACATTTCTCTTTTTTAGATAACTTAAAGCCTCTTTGCCGCATTCTTTTAAAAGAGAACTATGATAAAATTTTGCCGCATCACGATTTATTTTGTAAATTAAAAGCTTTTTTTGGTGAATAGCATTATCTTCTTCGCTAACTTCAAAATCCATTCCCGCTCGCTCTGCTAAATTTTTCACGGCTTCTATATAATCGTAATGTTCGACTAACCGCAAAAATGTTATAACATCTCCACCGGCTCCACATCCAAAGCAATAAAAAGACCCATTAGCCGGATAAACACAAAAAGACGGTGTTCTTTCTGAATGAAAAGGACACAGCCCCATAAGATTTTTACCTTTTTGCTGCAAATCGACGTATTCGCCTATTATTTCAGAAATATCGATTCTCGATTTAAGTTCCGTCATAAAATCTTCTGATAATCTCAATCCTCTTCATCACCTCATTAAAAACTAAAATATTGTAATCGTCTTTGGTATAAATATTTTTTTGAACATTTCAGACGCAAATTGGTCGCTCATGCCTGCTATGTAATCGCAAACCGCTCTTTCTGCTCCCTCTTCTTCTGCAATTGTTTGAAGAAACTCTGGAATTTCTTTCACGTTTTCAATAAAATGTTTATATAGAGCTTCTATTATAAAAGGCACTTTATGGTCTTCCGAAACGGATTGTTTATTTAAATAAACATTTGCGTACATAAAACTATGGAACTCTTCAAACAAACTAAGAATTTCTTCGCTCATGGTAATTTTATCGTCAAAACTGTTTTTTACGAGTGACATAACCATAGTATTTATCCTCTCGGAATATCTATGACCAAAAGCTTCTAAAAATTTAGAAGGAATTTTCTCTATGCTAAGTATTCCCGCTCTAATCGAATCTTCAATGTCGTGATTTATGTAAGCTATTTTATCGCAAGTTCTTATTATTTTTCCTTCAACAGTAAAAGCTTCTTCGCCTTTTGTATGGCACAAAACTCCGTTTAAAACTTCCTCGGTAAGATTTAGACCTTTCCCTTCTTTTTCTATTCTAGAAAGAACACGAACTCCGTGAATATAATGCTTAAATCCACCTTTATGTATACTATTTAAAGCACTTTCTCCAGCGTGCCCGAATGGTGTATGACCTAAATCATGAGCTAATGCAATAGCTTC
>CAMJYS010000024.1 GCA_946410005.1 uncultured Clostridia bacterium
CGAAAATTTTAGATTTCAGCTTTGATTTAATAACAACTTCTATGGCATTTTTGGAAATTGTTTTATTATTTTCGAATTCACATATTTTTTTTAATTCGCTTTTTAGACCGTTTAGTGAATGGTTGGCACAAGAATTGCAAATTAATTTGGCTAGGTCGGGCGATAAATTTTTGTCATATTCATTTTTTGCTAATTTGATTAATAATTTTTCGGTATCTATATCTTTTTTTGAGAAATTTATTAATATGCCGTTTTCTATGATGGCTTTTTCTATTTTTTTAAATTTAATTTTTGCAGATTTCGAAAACTCGGAGTAATTACTTATTATTAAAATTGAAAAATCAGGGATATCCGAAATTATTTCTATGAATTTTTGAATTTCGTCGGCAGACCAATTTTCTAAGGGTAAATCGTGAATAATAACACACTTTTTTTCTGAAATTATCGGAAACGTTTCCAGTGCATTTTCAAGATTCTCGATATTTAAATTTTGACTGTTAAAAATATTTATGTCGAAGTCATTTTTTGATTTTTTGATAATTATGTTTTTTAATTTTTCTTCAAAATACTCTATGAGATATTCTTCGCCTTGAAAAAAGTAAACTTTGTTTAAATTTTTATCTGATATATGTTTTTTTAATTCGTTTAATGTTATCTTAGGCAAATTTATAATGCTCCTTTTATTTGATATGTGTTATTGTTTTTGCTCGACGATATGTACATCGGTTTTCCCGAAACAATCAGTATTATTTTTGAACTGTTTGACTTTATTTTCGGCCATATAATTTTCAAATCGAATTTATTTACAAGTAAAATAGCGGATTTGAATTTTATATGATTGTAATTCATAGGCAAGCCTTTAAAAATTACGATATCGCAGTTTAGCCAGCTTTTAGGCAAATCTTCGACATCTCCTCCGTTTTCAAAAATCAAAACTTTGGTTGAATATAGATTTAAACTTGTATACGTATATTTATCTTCTTTAATTGTTTTTATTTTACAGCAGTCCCATAAATTTGAATTTATTTGCTTTTTAAATTTTATTAATTTAGTATTTCTGTAATTTAAGTTTAATTTTCCGGAGTACGATAACAATTTTGGATTAAAAGCTTTCATAATACAATCTAATGTTTCATCATTGAATATCTCATCACTATACATTAGATTTAAGTATTCCGATTTAACTTTTTGTTGTCCTGATAAAAAATTAACTATATTATTCACTTGAGTTTCACCATTGATATTTAATATAGCAGAATTTTTATCGTATAATGAAATTATACCACAGAAACCATTTTTACATGGAACTATCGAAAGTACCATATCATCTGATTTCAAAAATTGATATGATAAGCAACCGCCCAGTGCTAAATTTATTGACAACAGAATTGTTGTTTTTATGGATTTTTTAACATTTTTGTACGATAAAGATATAGCAACTAAAATTAATACGAAGGATATATATAGTTTAAACACACCATAATTAGTCGAAATTGTCGCAAAAGGAAAATCAGAAAATAATTTTGCGATATTTATTATAAAATTATATAAGATAGAGATGATGTAATATAAGGCATAAATTATGATTTTGGGGAATTTTAAATTATACAAAAAGTTAATAATTAAAGACAAATTTATAAATAAATTTGCCGGGAATAAAACTAAAATGTTAGTAATGGGAGAAATGACGGAAAATTGTTTAAATATCAAACCGGTTAAAGGAAATGTAAAAAGTGAAGTTGATATACTTATGGAAATATCTGAAACTACATACTTAAATAAATTTGATTTGTTATTATTAAATTTTTTGTATAAAAAATTTTTTATAGGTTCATATAAAAATATAATTCCGAGTGTTGATAGAAAACTTAGCCATAGCGAAATGCTCATGGCGGAATTTGGATTAAATAAACAAATTAAAAATACTGCCAGACCTAAAGAATTTAGATTATCCGGTTTTCTGAAAAAAGTGTTTCCAATCAAATATATTATCATCATTATTCCTGATTTTGAAGCGGATGGTGTGAAGCAAGTTATAGCCATAAATGATAAAATTCCTATGCAAGAAAAAATTGTAGAAATTTTTTGTGACATTTTTAATTTTTTAAAAATCCATATTAAAAACTCAGAAAATATGGCGATATGTATTCCCGAAGTCGCTAACAGATGATATATACCGGAATTTTGGAAAGCTTCTTTTGTGGTTTGTGGAATATCATTTTTATAACTTAAAATGAATCCATTTATTACATTAGCGATTTCTGACGGGAAAATTTCTTTTGTTGTTAGAATTATCTTTTTTCTCATTTCCAACGTATAATATCTCAAAGAAAAGTTTTCATTTTTCTCAGTACTTTGTTGATTGTATTTGTAAGAATGTGCTGAAGCGTATATTCCTTGTGAGTAGTTATACCAATTATCTGTTATCCAATTGTTGGATTTTAAAATGTTTAAATTTACGTTACATGTGATTTTGTCATATAAATCTGCGTCTATAGGCGATTTTGAATATAAGATTATTTTAAAAGGTTTAATTTCTTTGTTGTTTACGCTTTGAATTTTAAGTGTGTAAATGTAGTTATCATATTTTTTGTAAGGGATATCATATATTATTCCTGAAATTTTCACTTCTGTTTCCGATAAATTTTTTATATATTCTATATTTAGTTTAAAATTTATAAAGTTAACAATACTTGCCAGAAAACATGTTATTAAACACAATAGGAGTGATTTTTTAGAACGTAATTTTTTGATAATTAATAATATCAGTAATAAGATGAATATTAGAAACACCGGAATCAATGCAAAATTATTCGGAATTAAATTTAATATTAGCAGGGAAATAATATACGATGTTCCTATAATTGCAAATGGTCGTTTTATCATTTTTTCACCGTCTTTTATTAAGTTAAAAAATAAAGCGTTCAAACTTTAATAAAATTAAGCTTGAACGCTGATAAAATTAACTCTGAAAAATCAACCGGGAGGCCAAGAAAGTTTTCTTCCGCCTAAAACATGAAAATGTAAATGTTTAACAGTTTGACCTGCGTTTTTTCCGCAATTGGTTACTATTCTATATCCGTCTTTTAATTCTTTTATGTTTTTGGAAAGTTCAGCGATTTTAACAAAAATATGTGATATTACATCAGAGCTACATGTATTAATTTCATTTGTCGAAGCTATATGCTCTTTTGGAATTACTAAAAAGTGTATAGGTGCTTCGGGATTTAAATCATTAAATATTAATATTTTTTCGTCCTCATACAAAATTGAAGCAGGTATTTCTTTTTTTATGATTTCGCAAAAAATACAATCCATTGTACAATCATCTCCAAAGAATATTTTCAGAACATAATTTTATATACAATTTTCTTTTTTGTCAATATATAACATGTTGTAATACATGTTTTAGAATTATTTTGTGTTAATAGTATTTAAAAGTGTTTTTTGCAACCATTCGAATTAAAGATTGACAAACAGTCGAATTTATAGTATAATAGAAAGAATACTGTGGTTAGATTCGCTTTATAACTAAATGGGTAAATTTATATTTTAAAGATAGAAAAGGTGTGATATTTTTGGAGAACAAAAAATTAAAATTAGATAGGGGAGAATACAGAAGAGGACTTAAGGAAGGTATTCCGGCGGGTTTTGGATATTTGCCGGTTTCGATGGCTTGTGGCGTAGCTTCATGTAAAGCGGGAATCGCTTTTGGAATGTCACAGTTCATGAGTATTATGATGTATACAGCATCGGGGCAAGCCGCTGCCATAAATTTGTTGGTGGGTGGAGAAACGGCCGTTTTTATGTTTGCTCTTACGTTGTTTGTTATGAATTGTAGATATCTATTGTTATCTCTTTCGATAGCCCAGAGGTTTGACAGTAGTATGGGAACGATACAGAGAATTTTATTCGGACTTTTCAATACAGATGAAACGTTTGGGATAGCCATGAAAAATAAAGGAAAGCTTAATTTCAGCTATTTAATCGGATTGGTTATACCACCTTACATAGGCTTTTTAATCGGTAACGCAGCAGGATGTTTATTAAATGATATTTTACCGAAATCAATTAGTTCTGCACTCGGTATAGTCCTTTTTGCGATGTTTATAGGAATTATTGTTCCGCCGGCAAGAGATTCAAAACCTGTTTTGGCGGTAACGATTATAGCTTTAACGATAAGCTTCATTTTGGAATGTATACCATTTATAAAACAACATCTTACTGCTGGATGGATTATTATTCTCTGCGCAGTTATAACTTCATTAATCGGTGCAATTTTATTCCCAGTAGAAGATAAAGATGAAAAATCTAACAATGACGATAAATTAATAGAAGAAAAGGAGGAAAAATAGAGTGAGTACGATGAACTTTATATTTGCCGTTTTATCAATGGCAGCGGTAATGATATTTTTCAGAGTTATGCCGCTTTTGTTCTTTAAAGGCAAAATAAAAAATAAATTTTTAAATTCATTTCTAGCATATGTTCCGTATGCGGTTCTTACATCAATGACGTTCCCGGAAGTATTTCACTCTACTTCGAGTGTCACATCAGCAACTTTCGGTGTAATAGTAGCAATAGTGCTTTCATATTTCGAACAAAGTTTGATTGTTGTCGCACTTTCCTCTACGGCGTCGGTATTTATTGTTGAACAAGTAATGAAATTTATGACGAAATAAAAATTTTTAAGCGATTAACCACATTTAGTTATATCTTGCTATAAATTTTGTAGAACAAGTTATCTCAAAGTTTATAGCAAGTTTTTTATTTCAAATTTTTCGGAGTGTACTATTTTCCAGTTCTTTAATCATAAATATTTTTATTATGAATTTTATTTTGGAGGAAAAACTATGACGAATGAAACATCTAAAAATTCAGCAAAAATTCCACATTGTTTGAGTTTAGATAATCGTGAAAAATTAATGCTTACGGGAATATCGGAAGTCGATAATTTCGACGATAAATCCATAACCGCTTATACGAGTATGGGTGCGTTATCAATAAAAGGCGAGAGGCTAAATATAAAAAAGCTTAGTCTTGAACTGGGGGAATTAGAAGTTACAGGCAAAATAGATTCACTTGTGTATAGCAAAAAAGATAATTTAAAGAAAGGGTTTATATCTAAAATATTTAATAGGTGATTTAAAAAATATGAGCGAAATGTTTTTAAAAGAATTGTGGATATTCAGCTATTCGTGTTTGCTTGGCTTAGGACTTGGGATTTTATATGATGTTTTTAGAATAATTCGAATGCTTATAAATAAAAGAAACATAACAATATTTTTGCAAGACATTATATATTTCATTGTTAGTGGTTTTGTTACTTTTATATTTGTTTTGGGGATAAATGAAGGGCAATCAAGATTCTATATTCTTGCAGGTGAAGGTATAGGATGGATTGTGTATCATATAACACTTGGAGAAAAAATTTATTATTGTTCAGAAAATATTGTGAAAATGATTCATACTAAATTCAGGAATTTTAGTGATAATACCGCTTACAATGTTAAAAAGATGTTTAAAAGAAACAAATCCGAAGATGAGAAAAAATTATAATATAAATTTATTTTATATAAATCCAAAAAATCGCTTGAATTTACAGTTCCCAAACGTGCATAATATATGTAAGTTTTGTGCGAATTTTCAGAGTGTGAAAGGAACTTGTGCGATTAAATGAAATTTTTTGCAATAAGAGGTAAGAAATTTGTCTTTAAAATGATAATATTGTTTATCGTTGGATATGTGCTGTTTTTATTTATAGACCAGCAGATAAAAATAAGGACAAGAAGAGAAGAACTCGCGAAAATGAACGAGCAAATCGCAAGCGAAAAAGCCAAAGAAGAAGAACTTCGCCAAAAAATTAATGAAGTTGAAAGCAGCGAAAATTCTGGCGACAATAAAGTGAAGCATAGAGTTTTTGAAAATGCTGCTGAATAGGGAAGTACATAAATTTAAGGAGGAAATAAATTTTTTATGAGTTTCGAAATCGGAGCTGTAGTAGAAGGAAAGGTAAAAAACATAACAAAATTCGGAGCGTTTGTTGAACTGGAAGAAGGCAAAATCGGATTAGTTCATATTTCAGAGATTTCTCGTGATTATGTCGAGAACGTTAGCGACCACCTCAAAGAAGGTCAATCCGTAAAAGTTAAAGTTCTTAAAATTGACGAAAGTAATAATTCGAAAAAATCCGGTAGTAAAATTGAACTTTCGATAAGGAAAGCTTTGCCGACAAGTGATGCAAGACCTTCGTTTGCAAAAAATAATAATTTCAAGAAAGATTTTTCGCAAAATCAACATAATTTTAGAATCAAACCGCAGCAAAATTCTTCTTCTAATAGTTTTGAAGATATGCTTTCTAAGTTTAAAAGAGCAAGCGACGAAAAGCTCGGGGATTTTAAAGAAAAAACGAAGTATAGAGGCGGAAAAATGCCTTGCAAAAATAACGATAAAATCTAAAATGTATTTATACATAAAGTGCATGGCCGAAGCGTTGAATTTAGGTTTAAAGCTTCGGTCAGATTTTTATAGTCTAAATTATAAATTTTCCTAAGTTCAAACTGTTGCAATTAACTTTAATTTAATATAAAATAATAAGAATAAATACTTTTTTGGAGGACAGTATGGAAATAAAATTCACAAAAATGCACGGTTGTGGAAACGACTATGTGTATATAAATTGTTTCGAGCAGGAAATATCTTCGCCCGGAAAATTAAGCATGATTTTATCGGATAGAAGATATAGCATTGGCGGAGACGGAATTATTTTAATTTGTAAGTCTGAGATTGCAGATGCCAAAATGCGCATTTTTAATAAAGATGGAAGCGAAGGAAAAATGTGCGGAAATGGTATAAGATGCGTTGCAAAATATCTTTTCGATAACGGAATTGTAAAAGAAAAAAGCGGCATAAAAATCGAAACGCTTAGCGGAGTTAAGATAATCGATATTATAGATAATTCTGTGAAAGAAGATTTGATAAAAGTCGATATGGGAAAAGCAAGTTTGAATCCTAACGATTTACCTGCGATATTCGGTAAAGACAAAATAATAAACGAAAAAATCACATTAGGTGACGAAACTTTTAATATCACTTGTGTTTCTATGGGGAATCCGCATTGCATTATTTTTTGCGACGAAGTTTATTCTGCAAAAGTTAAAGAAATCGGCTCTAAACTTTCTTCTCACAAAATGTTTCCAGAGGGAGTAAATGTAGAATTTGTAAGCGTTGTTGATAAAAATAACATTACAATGAGAGTATGGGAACGTGGCAGCGGAGAAACATTAGCGTGTGGTAGCGGTTCTTGCGCAAGTGTTGTTGCAGCGGTTGAAAATGGATTTTGCAATAAAAATGAAGACGTTACAGTACATCTTCGTGGAGGAAAACTTGTTGTAAATTATACAGATGAAAAGGTATATTTAATAGGAAGTGCAGTAAAAGCTTTTGAAGGAACAATAGAAGTATGATTTCTATAAAGTTTACAGAAGCTTGCGGAAAATAAATTTTTGAGGGTTTGAATAAAATGGTAGAAGTGAATAAAAATTTTGATAATTTAAAAAAAAATTATCTTTTCGTGGGAATCGAAAGAAAAGTTAATGAGTATGTTTCAAAAAATCCGAATGCGGATATAATCAGATTGGGTATAGGCGATGTTACGCTTCCGCTTTGTCCTGTAATAATAGAAGCTATGCATAGTGCGGTTGATGAAATGTCGCAAAAAGAGACTTTTAAAGGCTACGGTCCGCACGAAGGATATAAATTTTTAAGAGATGCAATAGCTGATTACTATAAAAAATATAACGTTAGTATTTCTAGCGATGAAATTTTTGTATCAGATGGGGCCAAAAGCGATGTTTCTGGTATTTTAGATGTGTTTGAACCAACCGGAAATGTTTTAATACCGGATCCTGCTTATCCGGTTTATGTTGACGCGGCTATAATGTCAGGAAGAAATATTGTTTATATTAACGCTGATAAAAGTAACAATTTTTTACCGCTACCGGATTATAATATTGAAGCTGGTATAATTCATTTGTGTTCGCCAAATAATCCAACCGGTGCGGTTTATAGCAGAGAGCAATTGAAACAATGGGTAGATTATGCCAAAAAAAATAAGGCTGTTATTTTATTCGATGCAGCATACGAATCGTTTATAGAGGATGAAAATTTACCGCATAGTATTTTTGAAATCGAAGGTGCAAAAGAATGTGCGATTGAATTTTGTTCATTTTCTAAAAACGCCGGTTTTACAGGTATACGGTGTGGTTATGCAGTAGTTCCGAAAGAGCTTAAAGTAAACGAGCAAAGCGCTAGAGATTTATGGGCGAGAAGACAATCGACTAAATTTAACGGTGCATCGTATATAACTCAAAAAGCCGCTTTTGCAGCACTTTCAAACGAGGGTCAGAAGCAAATAAACGAGTCTGTAAAATACTATAAGGAAAATACTAAAGTTTTATCAAAAGCGTTTAGCGATTTAGAAATTTGGAATATCGGAGGGATAAATTCTCCGTATTTGTGGATAAAATGTCCGAACAATATGACCTCTTGGGAATTTTTCGATTATCTTTTGGGAAAATTAAATATTGTTGGAACTCCGGGTTCCGGATTCGGAAAAAACGGCGAAGGATTTTTAAGGCTTTCTGCTTTCGGAAGCCATGAAAGTACAGCAAAGGCAGTAGAAAGATTGAAAACTATAAAATTTTAAATTTATAAGAAACTTAAGGAGATGTAAGATTATGGCATTCGATAAAAGCAAGGCATTAGAAACAGCATTAGGACAAATTGAAAGACAATTCGGAAAAGGCGCAGTAATGAAGCTCGGACAAAACGAAGCTATGCATGTAGATGCGATTTCAACAGGTTCGCTTTCTCTCGATATAGCTCTCGGAATAGGCGGACTTCCGAGAGGAAGAATAATAGAAATTTACGGACCTGAATCATCAGGTAAAACAACATTGGCACTTCAATGTATAGCTCAAGGTCAAAAAAATGGCGGTAACGCAGCGTTTATCGACGTCGAACACGCTTTGGACCCAGTATACGCAACAAATTTAGGTGTTGATATTAACTCATTACTTGTTTCTCAACCGGATACAGGAGAACAAGCGCTCGAAATAACAGAATCGCTCGTCCGTTCGGGAGCAATTGATGTTATAGTTGTCGACTCTGTTGCAGCACTCGTTCCAAGAGCAGAAATTGAGGGAGAAATGGGCGATTCTCACGTCGGACTTCAAGCAAGGCTTATGTCACAAGCATTGAGAAAACTCGCAGGAGATCGGAAGAGCGTCGTGTAGGGAAAGAGTGTAGATCTCGGTGG